>DNIF01000113.1 GCA_003485715.1 Gammaproteobacteria bacterium | reverse complement strand
TGATGGCACCGATGCGGCGGATATCGAGCCGTACCGAGGCGTAGAACTTGAGCGCATTGCCGCCGGTGGTGGTCTCCGGGTTGCCGAACATCACGCCGATCTTCATGCGGATCTGGTTGATGAAGATGACCAGGCAGTTCGAGCGCTTGATGTTGGCCGTAAGCTTGCGCAGGGCCTGCGACATGAGCCGGGCCTGCAGGCCGACGTGCGTATCGCCCATCTCGCCCTCGATCTCGGCCTTCGGTGTGAGCGCCGCGACGGAATCAACAACGATGAGGTCCACCGCACCTGAACGCACGAGCATGTCGGTGATTTCGAGGGCCTGCTCGCCGGTGTCGGGCTGCGAGACGAGCATGTCGTCGATATTCACCCCGAGCTTCTGTGCATAGCTCGGATCGAGCGCATGTTCCGCATCCACGTAGGCCGCCGTACCACCGAGCTTCTGGGTCTCGGCCACCGCATGCAGGGCGAGGGTCGTCTTGCCCGAGGACTCCGGGCCGTAGATCTCGACGATGCGCCCGCGCGGCAGACCACCGACGCCCAGCGCCAGGTCGAGCGAGAGGGAGCCGGAGGAGACGACGTCGATGCTCGTCACGGCGGCATCGCCCATGCGCATCACCGAGCCCTTGCCGAACTGCTTCTCGATCTGCCCGAGCGCGGCTGCCAGCGCCTTTCTGCGATTATCTTCCATGGTTTCAATCCTGTTGCGACGGGAAACGAGACTTGAGCGCGAGCCTAACACAGGGCCCAGCGGCCGAACCGGGCATGCCCGGCGCTCGCGCCAGAGGCGCGGTTCAGGGGTCGAGGATGCGCCCGAGCAGACCGGCAAGCGCGTGCCTGACCGTCGCCTGCCGCACGGCGGCACGGTCGCCCGGGAAGACCCGGGACTCCAGCTCAGGCTCTGCATCACGGGCCATCCAGGCGAACCAGACCAGCCCGACCGGCTTCCCGGGACTGCCGCCGTCGGGCCCGGCGATGCCGCTCACGGCCACCGCCCAGTCCACCGGTCGCCGGCCGAGCACACCCGCCGCCATCTCGGCCACCACCTCCGCACTCACTGCGCCGGCGCGGGCGAGGGTGCCGGCATGCACTCCGAGCATGGCCTGCTTGGCGTCATTGGAATAGCTGACGTAACCACCATCGAACCAGGCCGAGCTGCCTGCCACTGCCGTGAGCGCCGCCGCGATGCCACCGGCAGTACACGACTCCGCCGTCCCGAGCACCAGACCGCGCGCCCGGCAGGCAGCGCCGAGTGGCTCGGCCAGGTCGCGGCAGGCCTCGTCGTTCATGCGCCCTCACCCTGTTCAGGCCCAACCGCCGATACGGCGCGCGGGACCGCTGCCGTGGCAGCCCCGGTCGCGGCCTCGCCATCGACTTCAAGCCCCGGAGCCACGCGTCGCCCGCGCCGCGCCCGGAAGAAATCGCGCAACAGCCTGGCCGACTCGTCCGCCAGACAACCGCCGTGCAGCACGACGGCATGATTCAGCCGATTGACATTCAACACATCGAAGACACTCCCCGCCGCCCCCGCCCGCGGATCGGTGGCGGCGAAGACCACCCGTTCGACGCGCGCGAGGACGATGGCACCGGCGCACATCACACAGGGCTCCAGCGTCACGTACAGCGTGCTGCCGGGGAGGCGATAGTTCCGCATCCGGGCAGCAGCGGCACGCAGCACCAGCATCTCCGCGTGGGCCGAGGGATCGCTCTGCGCGATGGGGCGGTTCCCGGCCGTCGCCAGCAGTTCGCCGGCCTGCACGAGCACCGCCCCGACCGGGACCTCTCCGGCAGCCTCCGCCGCAACCGCCTCGGCCATGGCCAGCCGCATCCAGTGCAGATCGGTGGAGTCGAAGGGGCTCATGCCGGGCCCATGGTCCCACAGACTCCCGGTCGCCGTGGGAGCATCCCCCCCGCCACCGCAGCACCGGCCGATGGCTGCAATCCGGACGCATCCGGCGTGCTCGCAGCTCCCACGCTCGATAGCGGAGCGGGCGGCTCACGACAGGCATGGGGACGGACGGCCTCGGGCAGGGCAGTGACACAGCGCCACAGCAGATCTGATCCGGTCTCTTCGGGTACGAGTTCGATTCGGGCACCGCGCACCGGACAGGGCAGCCGTGGGTGCTCGAAGACCAGGTACACGCGGCCGTCGGGGCCAACCCCGGAGTAGGCCACCGCATTGCCTGTCAGGCCCTCAGGTGGGGGCAGTCCTGCCGCATGATTCGAATCCGGCAGACGGCCCTCCGCGCGCCAGCGTGTCTCCACCGCCTGCTGCAGCACCGGGGCGATGTGCATGCCGTCCTCGATGAGCCAGCGGGCGACGGCGGCATCCGAGCGGGGCGCGAGCACTAGCACCTGCAGGAGAATGACCGGCAGCAGCAGGCGCCGGCCGTAGCGTCCCACCCAGTGCTCGTGGGCGATGCGCACCCCGCCCCGTGCGACCGGTTCCAGGGCGCCGATGCCGAGAGTCGCCAGGATGCCGAGACCGTAGGCCAGCGCCTGCGCCTCGCCGGCCATGGGATAGCCCATCCCGGCGGCCAACCCGGGCAGTGCCCCAACCCAGGTCGAGAAGGCCCAGAGGGGGGACTGCCCGGCGTCCCGCAGCCGCAGCACGGCCCAATAGCTGAGCAGCACCTGCAGACCCGCAAAATAAACACCCGCTACCAGCGGCAGGGCCTCACAACCCACCACACGCTGCAGTGCCAGCGCGGGATGTGGCGGATGGGAGACCATCGCCACCGCCCACGCCAGCAGCAGGACACGACCGAAGTAAGGGCCTCGGCCCAGCAGAATCAAGGATATTCTTCCCGGGTGGCCCGCCCGGGCGGCCACTCCCATGGCCCGCGCCGACGCATGCCGAACGCCCCTTCTGGCCCCGGTGCGGCGTCAGGCCGTCGCCAGCGGACCGTGATGATCGCAGTGGTCGCCGTGTGGATGGTGCAGGTGGCCGTCCACGAGGTAATCGGTGTGGTCGCCGTGCGGAACGGCCTCGTGACCGCAGTCGGGTCCGTGCCGATGCTGCGCAGCGTGGGCACCACAGGCATGACCGGTGGTGCAGGTGGCCGGATTCTGCGGATCGACTGCGATGACGTGCTCGTCCACGTGATCCGCGTGCGGGTGATGCAGATGGCCATCATGCAGATAATCGGTGTGGCCGAGGTGCAGCACGGCCGTGTGGCCGCAGCCAGGCCCGTGGACATGGGCGTGATCGGTGTGGATATCGCAGGCACTCATCTGGGTGTCTCCTCGCTCGGGGTAGGACCGGCCTCGGCCGGCAGGGCTTCACTGCCATGCAGGAACAACTGCTCCACGATGTGGGCCACGTGCGCATCGGCGAAGCGATAGCGAACATGGCGGCCCTCGCGTGCGCGCGTGACCAGCCCGGCCTCCAGCAGCACCCGCAGTCGCTGTGAAGTCGTGGGCAGGGTCTCGGCGGACTCGGCCGCCAGTTCGCTCACGCAATGCGGGCCGCCCGCGAGCAACTCCAGCAGCCTGAGCCGCCCCACGTCGCCCAGGGCGGCGCCGATCCGCGCGGATGCGGCCAGTGTGTGCTCCGGCCAGCGCGGGTGCACATGGACCGGATGCCCCTCACCACCGCAGGTGGGGGAAGGCAGCGTGTGCTCGTCGCTGGAGCGTTTGTCTTGCATGGTTGCGCAAGTATGCAAGCGAATGGCCGGAATGCAAGGTCGGAGGCCCCGACGCCGACCAGCAACCGACCTGGACGCGTCACCAGGCGAGCAGGCGGGGACCAAGCAGCGCGCCGACCGCAGCGGGAATGAGCATGCCGAGGACGTACCAGATGCCAATGAAAGGGGCCGCGAGTTCCGGGCAGTGGAGCGTGTAGGCAAGCGCGCCGATCGCCCCGGCCAGGAGACCCGCCGCTGCCCCCGCGAGTCGCAACCGGGTGGGCGCCAGGCCCTTCATCGCCCACAGCAGGGCGCACAGGGCCGGCAGCGACAGCAGGGCGATGAGCCACGGGCAGACGAGCCAGGTGTTGCCGAGCACCAGCGATAGCCGCTGTCCGGCCTCGGCAACGAGGATCTGCTGACCCGCCAGGCCCCAGATGAAGACGAAGGGCGTGGCCAGCGCGAGGGGCACTGGCGCGAGCCGCGCCCCCGGGCGGGACAGTCGCAACGTGGCCAGGAACCCAGCCACCACAAGCAGCAAGGGCAGACTCACCTTCGCCCAGAACAGCGGCAACTGCGCGTCGCGTGCGAGCGAGGCACTGATGCCCAGGAGCGAGACCGTGGCCGCCAGGGCCGCAAACAAGCCGACACCCAGCGCCAGCGCGAGGCGGCGCCTGCTCTCGTTCTGCGGGAAGGCATGCTCCCCGGTCGCGAGCAGCGCGATGAGTGCGTCGGTCCTCATCGCTCCCCGCGCAGCCGCGCCGCCAGGGCCTTGAGGCCGCGATGTATCGCCACCTTGACGGCCGACTCCGACATCCCCGTGATCTGCGCGGTATCCGCGACCGACCGCCCCTCGACCTTCACATGAATGATCGGCAGGCGTTGCCGATCGGGTAGCGCCGCGAGCAGCTTGCCGACGTCGCGGCGGGCGTCCGCGGCTTCGGTGTCGGCGGCGGCGAAGACCTCGCAAGCCTCGTCGAGCGGATCGTTGAGCGCATCGCCGCGGCCGTGGCGACGCAGATGGTCCACCAGCTTGTAGCGTGCGATCGCGTGCGCCCAGGGCGTGATCGGTGCTGTCGGATCGTAGCTGTGACGCTGGTTGTGCACGGCCAGCAGGGTCTCCTGTACCAGATCTTCCACGGCATCCGGAAAACGCACCAGGCGGCGGCGGAAGTAGGCGCGCAAGCGATCACCGAGTTCAGTCAGGAACTGTCGATAGGCGCCAGCCTCGCCGCGCTCCGCTGCCATGAAGAGCGATCTCAGCCTGGTCTCCACACCGTCAGGCTTCGCTGCCTCCAAACAGTTCGCTCCTGCGGTCGTTCGGTTACACCGGCTGCATGCCGCCCTGTCGGCAGGCTGCGGAGACTCTAGCGACTGCCGTCACCGGCGACCAGCGCGCGGCAGGACGGAACCGGATGCATTGCCTCCGTCATCACCGAGCTTGCTGTAACCGAAAGCGCGATCGGGCCGAACTAGCAGGCTGATCGTCCGCAGTACCCAGCGCATTGCCGCTGCGGCTGCGCGGGGATCGCCATCCCACTTCCTGAGGAGCATCCAGCATGAACAGAAGCACCGCCACCATGACCGCCTTCACCCTTGCTGCCCTTGCGGCAGGCGTTGCATTGGCGGCAGAAGCGAACGACCCGGCCCCGACGGCAGAGCGGGAGAAGTGCTACGGCGTCTCCCTTGCCGGCAAGAACGACTGCGCGGCCGGTGCGGGCACCAGTTGTGCCGGCACCTCGAAGGTGGACTATCAGGCCAACGCCTGGAAATACGTGCCCAAGGGCACTTGCGTCAGCATCAAGACCCCGTCCGGCATGGGGTCGCTGATGCCGGCGAAGGGCTGATCCGGGTCGCCCGCATGGAGCACCGGCCGTCTGCTGGACTTGGACTCAAGCCGCAGCACTACGAGGCGGCAGAGGCTGCGTGCGCGGACGGCCTGTGGTTCGAGGTCCATCCCGAGAACTACTTCGTTGCGGGCGGACCGCGGCTGGCGTGGCTGGACGCGATCCGGTCACGCCATGCCGTCGCCTTGCACGGCGTCGCACTGTCACTGGCGGCGGACGTGGATCCGGATCCGGCACATCTTGATCGCCTGGCGGCGCTGGCTGAGCGGATTGAACCCTGCATGATCTCCGAGCATCTCGCCTGGTCGCAGTGGGGTGGCAGCTATCGGCCCGATCTGCTGCCCTTCCCACGCACGACCCAGGCGCTCTCGCGGATCGCCGCCAACATTAGCCGCGTGCAGGAGCGCCTGCACCAGAGAATCGCGCTCGAGAACCCCACACACTATCTGCACATCGAAGGTCATGAATGGGCTGAGGTGGACTTCCTCTGTGAGCTTGCGCATCGCACCGGCTGTGGCCTGCTGCTAGACATCAACAACGTCTTCGTCAGCGCCCACAATCTCGGGACTTCCGCAGAGGAGTACCTCGACGCCTTTCCGGCTGTGCTGATCGATGAGATCCATCTGGCCGGGCACTCCGTGGACCTCGCGCCCGACACGCAACTGTTGATCGATTCCCATGACGCACCAGTGGCCGGCGCGGTCTGGGCACTCTACGAAGGACTCATCGCCCGCATCGGGCCACGTCCGACGCTGATCGAACGCGACGACCGAATCCCCGACTTCGACACACTCATGGCCGAGCGCGCGCAGGCCGACGCTTTGCTGAACGCGGCAGCACGACGTGCAACGCAGGCGCAGACTGCCCTCGCATGAACACTCCACACGACTCCTCACTGGGGGCCTTCCAGGATGCCTTCGCCCTGGCGCTATTGGCACCGGCCCCACACGCGGCCGAGCCCACTGCGCTCGCAGCGCTGACTCGCCAACCCGGCTTTGCGATCTACCGCAACACGGTGTTGAAGGGCTGCATCGACGCCCTCCAGTGCAACTACCCCACCGTGGCAGAGCTCGTGGGCGAGGAATGGTTTCGCGCTGCGGCCGCGATCCATGCACGTGCTGCACCTCCGATCGAACCGACACTTGCACACTACGGCGACGGCTTCGAGGCCTTTCTGGCGGGGTTCGAACCCGCTGCCTCGGCGCCCTACCTGGCCGACATCGCCCGGCTCGATCGCCTCTGGACCGAGGCGCATGTCGCGCGCGATGAACCCACAGTCATGGCCGCCGACATCGCAGGCCTGAAGCCCGAGCTACTCGCCAGGACCATCCTGCGGCCCCATGCGTCCGCGCGCTGGGCCTGGTTCGCGCAGCACCCCAGCTTCTCGATCTGGCGGCGCAGCCGTGATGCCGCCTGCATTGATTTCTCCGGACTCCACTGGCGTGCCGAAGGGGCGCTCATCGTGCGACCGGCCCTGCAGGTGCGCTGGCTGGCACTGGACGCGGCCAGTCATGCCTTTCTTGAAAGCTGCGCAGCCGGCAACCCGCTCGCAGTGGCCGGCGCCGCCGGGCTCGCTGCTGACGCGAGTGCCGACCTGAGCACCCTCTTCGCACGTCTGCTGGAGATCGGCGCCTTCGGTCTCATCACCACCCCGGATCCCACAGCAAAGGAGGACCCGCCATGACTCGAAGCATCTGCCCCGGAGGTCTCGCGGCCACCGCCAACTGCGTACGTCAGGCCTGGAACCGGCTGGCTGAACAGCTCGCACCCCTGCTCAGCGACTCGCTGCTTGCGCTGGTGGCGCGTCTCGCGATCGCGAGCATTTTCTTCATGTCCGGCCGGACGAAGGTGGAGGGGCTCTTCACCATCAGCGACAACACCTACGCACTCTTCCGCGACGAGTACCGCGTGCCCCTGCTGCCAGCAGAGCTCGCCGCGCAGCTCGCGACCGGCGCCGAGCACCTGTTCCCGATCCTGCTCGTGCTTGGACTCTTCACCCGACTATCCGCACTGGCACTGCTCGCAATGACGGCCGTGATCCAGATCTTCGTCTATCCGGACGCCTGGGCGACGCATCTCGGCTGGACGGGCCTGCTGCTCTTGCTGCTCGCCCGCGGCGGCGGGGCGGTGGCGCTCGACCGGATCTGGGGGATCAGGTAGCGATCACTGTGCATCCACCGCCTGCCCCGCTGCCTCCTTCCACGGCCTGATCCTCGAGAGGGTCTTCGCGAGGCTCGCCTTCGCCACTTCGGTGTCGTAGTCCGCCTGCAGACGCAGCCACCAGCCGTCCGACAGGCCGAAGAAGCGGCACAGCCGCAGATCGGTATCCGCGGTAATGGCGCGCCTGCCGGCGACGATCTCACCGATGCGCTGCGCGGGAACGCCGATCTCCTTCGCCAGGCGGTAGTTGCTCATGCCCAGCGGCTTCAGGAACTCCTCCGCGAGCATCTCGCCAGGCAACACGGGCCTGAGCTTCCTGGTCATGACCCGTACCTCAGTGATAGTCGACGATCTCGACGTCATCGG
>DNIF01000131.1 GCA_003485715.1 Gammaproteobacteria bacterium | reverse complement strand
CTTGAATTCGACGCCCAGGTAATTAGGCACCGCGGCGATTGGCATCTCACTGCCCTCCCGCGCGGGCCGCGGCCATCTGCCGCAGCCACTTCAGCCAGGCGAAGGCCTCAGCGGTAATGAACTGTAACTTCCGACCATCCTCGCTAGTCAGGAGGGTCTGCATGAACGGCTCGAAGTCGCGTGGCGTCCCGCACTGGATTGCCAACCAGTCGCGCAGATGCTCGGCAAGATACTCATGGCGCCCACCTTTGGCATGGAGGAAGGCCATCACCTGCATCAGGCCGCTGTTCATGATGAGGGCGGGCAGTCCCTTGGCGTCATTGACGTAATCCTTGTCATGTTGACGGATTCCGTCCTTGGCCTTGCTCCAGGCGTGCTGCGCGCGTTCCTGCTCAAGCGTCGCCATATCAAATGCCCCCCACGACTCTGGCTACCACCAGCCCGCGGCCAGTAGTGGCATCTCCTCCGAGTTGCAGCAGGCTGCCGTTTATCACGGTCCGCATCTGCGTCATCACTTCAGCCGCAGGGTGGTCGGCCTTGCCGGTCCGTGTGGCGCTGGCGAGCAGCGGTGCCACCAGCAGCGATTCCGGCGGTAGGTTTTCGGTGTAGAACAGCCCCCCATCGTCGGCGGTTCCAGTGTCCGGGTTGATGCGCACATGCGGCTCGACCAGCGTCGCGTGCTCGCTGAAGTAGGCGAAGTCGGTGTCGGAGAGCACAACGAGATCTTTCACGAGCTTATCCGCGAAGTATGCGTAGCCGTCTCCCCCGGGCAACGCATTCTCGGCGAGCCATCGGGCGATGAGCCCCACCTCCTTGCTGTCCTTTTCCTTCGCGGTGTACTCGAAGGCCTCGAGATGCAACGCATCGATTGACTGGCCATTGCGCTGCCGTTGCGTCAGCAGCCCGGCGTTCGTGACCAGGCATTCACCGGGGCCGACCGCTGGGAGCAGTGGCCAATCGGTCTTCACTTCGATGAGGCCCAACAGCCGCTGCGCCCGCGCGAGCGCGCCGGGGCAGGTCGCGTAGACGTAGCCGCCCTTGAGGGAACGTACGGGGAGGGCGATGATCTGGGCGTCGCCGACACTGATTGCCCCCGCGTGCAGGTCGTTGCTGCCGGACCCCGGCCCGAAGAGTGCTGCGATCTGCGCCTTGAGGAGCGATTGCTGGTCGGCGCTGACCCGTGCGGACAACACCTCCCAGGCATGTCGCAGTGCACCTTTGATGCCGCTGCCGGCAAAACAGGGATGATGGGTGTGGCGCTCCCGCTGGATCGGGTTGTCGATGACCCCGATCGCCTGTCCTGCACCCATGTGCACCGGGCTGACGGCGTATAGGAAGACTGCGGCGTGCTGTTCAAACATGGTTTAGACTCCGTTCTTGGTCATCCATGACGGGAGTAGGTCATGACTGCAATCAACGTGCATGAGGCGAAGGCCAAGCTTTCCGAGTTGCTCGACCGCGTCGAGCGTGGCGAGACGGTGATCATCGCCCGGCGCAACAAGCCGGTGGCCGAGCTGCGGCCGATTGCCCCCACGATCGAGAAAAAGCGTCGGCCGATCGGGCTGGCGAAGGGAATGGGGCGCGTGCTGCCTGCGTTCCTCGATCCGATGAGCGAGGAAGAACTGGCGGACTGGTACGAGATCCGACCAGACGATCCGCTGCATCCCGACTGGAAGCCTGACCCGAAGCCGCAGCGATGAAACTGCTGCTCGATACGTGCGTGTTCCTGTGGATCATCTGGGACGAGCCCGCGCTGAGGCCAGCCATGCGCGAAGTGTTGAGTAAACCCGAACACGATCTGTACGTGAGCTCCGTCTCGATCTGGGAGGCGACGCAGAAGCACGCGCTCGGAAGGCTCGAGGTGCGTTCTGAGGAAGGTGCCTGGGCGCATTTTATCGCTCAGCGTGAGGCCCATGGCCTGATTGCGCAGGCGTTCGAAGAGGCTGATGCGCGGCACCTCGGGCAACTGCCGCTGCTGCACCGCGATCCCTTCGATCGCATGTTGATCTGCCAGGCGATCGAACGCGGGCTGACACTGGTCACGCCCGATCACACGATTCGGCGTTACCCGCTGAAGACCTTGTGGGACTGAGTGGTGCATCGGTCATCTCCACTGCGCCAGCGCTAAACGATTGAAACCCTCGGCGCGGCGCATGTCGGTGTTGTACTGCGGCTCGGTCCACAATCCGGTTTCGACAAGCTTGCGTAGTGCGGCGGGCGTGGCTTCGAGTTCGTCGAGCCAGTAGACGCTGCCGGTGGGTGCGCTGCGCTGAGCCGGCTTGGGCTGCCAGCGTGCGAGATCCCATCCAGAAACCACATCTGCGCGCGGCACCGCAGCACAGATGATGCGCCCGCGCACCCCGTGCAGATCGAAGGCGGCACCTTCCGCTGGCGAAGGATCGCCGGCACCGGTTGGTAGCCATCCGCGCTCGAAGATACCCGGGGTCGTCAGCAGCAGTCGCCCGCAGCGGGCCCCGGCGATCGCGTCCCAGTCGGGTTCAGGCCAGTCAACGCGGGCGGGATCGAGCCGCGCACCACGACCATCTCCGCCGAAGCGCAGCACTCCTTCGGACAGCTCCGAGCCACCCACCCGCACCGCGAAACCGGCATCGCGCGCAAAACTCACCGCCTGCAACGAGAAGAGCTTGCCGTCGTCTGCGCGGCGGCGGGCGGCATCCAGTCCGACGCCCACCCGTGCCTCGGTCTTCCAGAGCGAATCGCTTGCGACGAGGTGGCGCGCGGCATCGATCGCTCCCGCGCCCATCCAGGCGCGCAGACCGTCGGCGGTCAGCCACAGCCCGGTCACGGGTTTGCCGCGCTCGTCGGCCTGCGCCAGCACCGGCCAAAGCGGCAGCGGGTTGCTGCCGGCCAGCGCATCGATGCGCGCCGGCACGAGCTGCTCGATGCGGCGCGTCTCGTTCGTACCGTTGACGACGAGGTCGGCCGGCAGGGGGTACAGCGGCTCGACAAGGCCATCCTCGTACCGCCGGGCGAGCTGGAATGCCGCCAGCGTGAAGGTGCCGGGCCGATCACGCGTGCCCATCGCCGGATGTTCCGCGTCACCCTTTGCGAACGCGGCCAGATCGACGCCGGTGCGCGCCAGTAGGTGCGAGCGCAGCGCACCGGCGGCGACAGTGGGCGGCGGCGGCATCGGCGATTCGCCCCAGCTTCCGGGATCGCCGAACAGGCGATTGCCGCGCAGGCTCAGCACATCCAGCGGTTCGATGAAGGCGCTTGTGTCTGTCATGCTGTTCTCCTTGCCGGTTGGCCACCTTCCGCACACAGGCGGGTGTGTCGCTGCTCGCGCGCGAGGAACTCGGCGGCCAGCATGAAGTCGGCCAGCCATGCGAGCGGCGCAATCTGCGGCGCCCGGTTGGTGGCCGCGAAGGCTTCGCGCACCAAGGCCGGAACGAGCTTGCGCACTTTGTCCTTGGCGTCATCGGACGCGCATTGCCGCTGCGTCTGGTAGCCGAGCATGGCCGTCACCATGTCCGGCTGGTCACCCGGCACGTCGTCCAGCCACTCGGTGACGTGGAAGGCGGCGCGGCGCGAAACGTCGTCCCGTGCCAGCAGCTCGCGCAGTGCATTGAAGAGCCGCAGCGGTTCGCCCCACTTGGCGGTGACGTACAGCGCGCCGCCACCGCGCTTGAGCACCGCGAGAGTCCAGGCGTCCTTGCCGGCGAGCGCCTTGGCGCGCCTTTCCGCCGCACGCAGCTCGCGCATCACCGCGGAAAGCGGAGCCTGGTGGTGCGCGATCACCAGCCCGGCCGATGCAGTCGCCTTGTCGCCCATCAGCCGCAGCACACGGTCGCCGAAGCGCGCCCAGCCGTCGCCGAGTCGTTGCAGTTTGCCGCCCTCGGCCTCCTGCGCGCCGGTGTCGCCGAAGTCAATACCGGAATAGGCCGCCCGCAGTTGTGCGGCGGCGTTGAGCAGATCGGATGTCGAGACCATTGCCAGCACGTCGTCGCCGCCCGCGTAGATCACGCGGCCGAGATGGCGGCGTTCGACGATGTCGGGCACCAGATGCAGCGCGAACTGGTTCAGCGCCTCCGAGATCGCCATGTGCCAGGCGGGGTTGGGCGCGCGCTGTGCGCGCGCGTATTCGACGAACTTCGGGTCGCCGCCGAAGCGCACTCCAAGCCGCTGGCGGATCACGGGGTGAAAGCTCGAGGCAACCCGCTGCGTTTTCCCGGCACCGGCGGATAGCCAAGCGCCCATGTCGTCTCCGTCCAGCAGCAGCAGACCGTAATAGGTGTCGGGGCGTGCGCCCAGCAGCTCGGCGAGCCGCCTGCGCGCTCGCTCGCCCGCTCCTTCTTCGTCGCCGTCGATCTCCGCCTCCAGCCAGCCGGGCACCCGGCGCCAGCCTTGCGCCTCGGGCGAGTTGCGCAGTTTCTCATCGAGCCGACGGGGCAGTGCCACGCGCTCGCCCTGCGCCATGTCGCCGTCCGGCGTCTTGCCCGAATCCAGCGCACGCTCGATCGCAGAGGCGACGGCCATTGTGTGTGTGGACACGACGAAGCGGTCAATGCCGCCGCCCTGGATGAAATCGCTGACCTCGTCCACGTACAGCGTGGGCCACAACCGCTTGAGCATCGGCAGCGCCGAGAGGTGCTCGCCGGACTTGACCCAACTCGGGTGCTTGTGAGCCGCCTTGGCCCATAGCGTGTCGGTTTGCTGCCGATAGGACTTCCAGAGCTGCTCTGCGTCCGTCGTAATCCATTCGCCTTCACCGGTCAGCGCGCAACGCCAACCTTCCTCCCTCGCCGGGGCGAACGGCCGCGCGGACTTCACCGCCCCGAGCGCGCGTTCCAGCAACTCGTGCAGCGCCGGGTACAGCGCACCGGGGTTGGGCCGATAGAACCAGCCCTGATCGAGTTGCAGGCCACCCGAGAGGAGTTCCCACGCGCGGGTGCCGAGCCAGCCCGGCCTGCCTTCGCCGGTGAAGAACGGCCGCATTGCCTGCGCCAGCTTCTCGTCGGACGCCTGCACGCGGCCTTCGCCATCAGGTGCGGCGTAGCCGAGCGACCACGGCACCGCGGCCCAGTGCACTTCCGGAAAGCCTTGGAGCTGGCGGGCGATCTGCGCATAGCCATAAAGATCCGGCTGATCGTCGATGCCGGCCTCGCGCAGCAGGCAACGGAAGGCCTCCTTCGCTTTGGCGAGGGCGAAGTCGCGGACGGTCTCGCCAATGCGCTGCGCGAGTTCGCGCGCCCGCGCGGCCGGCACGAGCGCTGTGAAGCGGTTCGGCAGCGCAGCGGCGAACAAGGGATTGGCGTCGGTGGTACGCGTGCGCCACTCGCGGCTCGAAAACAGTTCTTCTGGCAGCCCTTGGTCGCGGACGAGCCACAGATCGACCTGCGCCACTGCCCGCAGGCGGGGAAAGAGAATCGCCTCGGGTCCGCAAGCGTCGCAGACCACACGCATCGCTTCCCACGCCAACCGTGCAAGGAGATGAGACCCGGCCCACAGGTCCGAAGTCGAGCGCGCCGCCGCTATGAAGTCCTGCACCGGGCCGATCGACACCGCCAGAAGCGCGGGGCCATCGTCGGGGTCGGCCACGAACGCGCCGGCGAACGCCGCGGTGAGATCGAGGTGGTCGTGGATCGTGTGATCGGGCACGCGGCTGTCGGCCGGGAGCAACTTCCAGATCTCGGCCAACTCGCCTTCGAGTTCGGGACCAAAGCGCCACATTGCCAACGCGCTGCGGCGCGCATCGACAGCCCCTTGCGCGTCGCGCTGCAGTAGCCGCCGGAGGTGGTCGGTGCCCAACGTCTGCGCCCGCGCCGCCGCCACATCGTCAGCGAGCGGCTGCAGCCGATGACCGTTGCCTGTCAGCGGGTGGATCAGGACCGGGTCGTCGGCGAAACGGATCTGCTGCCACGCCGGGTAGCGGCGGTCGCCCTCGGCTTTCGGGAAGGCCGCGCGATCAGCCGCACTCGCCCAACGGTCGGCTCGTTTGCAGGCGCCTTCGATGTCCGCCGGTACGCCCTGAGGAAACACCTCTTCGAGCAAAGCCTGCACGGTGCCCCCTTCGTGGCCTTCGCGCGTGCGCAGCAGCACCAGCGCCTTCTCGGGGGGATCGTGCAGACGGGCGGCGAGTTGGGTCTGCCAGCGATGTTCATCGTTCATCAGCTTGCCCTCAGACGGAAATTCGAGTCAGGCCCTGCGCTGGTTGGTCGAGAAATCCGTGCACCTGTGCCCAGACATTCGCGATGACCTGACGGTTTGGGTGGAAATCACTCGGTGGCAGGTGCGGTATGTGGAAGATGGCGCCGACGAGCTTGCCGTCTCCCGCGCGGCGTACCTTGAAGCGCAGCGAATTGGGCAGGCGCGCATTGTTCCCCCAGGGCGTAACGGGGTGGTTGGTGACCGGATAGCTTAGCCAGTGACGTGCCTCAGGATTCGGCGCATTCCCCCTGCCAGTGAACCTGAACTGCGTGCGCAGCCCGATCTTCAAGATGGCCAAGGTTTTCATCAGCACCTTCCAATCGTTGTCTGACTCGGTTTGCCAGATGAGCGGTCCCTTGTCGTCACGCCCGATGGCGTGTGGCCAGTCGCGGTCGAGGCATTGCCGCCAGTCGCGAACGGGCAGGGTACCTGAGAGTGCCTGCGTGCCTTCGCCAGGAACGAGTTGGAAAGACCCCCAACCGTTGCGACTTCTACCACCGAGCGCTCCGTAGAGATCGGCGCATGCAAGGGCGCGTTCGATGCGCGGGGCACTCTCTTCCACGACACGCCCCAGTTCCGGGTCGTCGTACGTAGATGGAAAGGCAATAGACAGATTCGCCGATTCGTTCGCCTGGATGTCGGCGTTGCGCTTACTATCGAACTGCATGTCGCCGCGTCCATCAAGTGCACCGTAG
>DNIF01000203.1 GCA_003485715.1 Gammaproteobacteria bacterium | reverse complement strand
CGCGCAGTGCTGCCGCGACAACTCGGCCAAGATCGACCGCATGTTCGAGAAGACGCTGAGGAAGTAACGGAGGCGTTTTTTCTCCGTCAAGCCCCGGAGGCCGCAAGGCTCCCGGGGCTTTTTCTTTTGCAGTGCTCCTGCTTTTGGAGTGCTCTTGAGTGCTTCTCCCCCAGGAGATGGCTTGGGATGAAAGTGCCGCTCAGCGCGTGGGGCCTGCCCCGGGAGACGCTGCCAGGGTGCCCTCCTGGACCCTGCCGATCTCCGTGGGTAGCCCATCCGGATTCACCAGGATGGCGCGCACGCGGTTCCAATCGATCTGTGCCGGGCGCCCGGCGAGCGCGGTAAGCAACTGCTCCACAACCGGGCGGAACTGGGCATCAAAGGTGAGCTTGTCCTCGGCAAAGCGCGGATGGGCCTCGAGATATACCCGCCCGGCCGCCACGCCTACCTTCACCGGCTGATTGATGATGCGCACCGGCGTGCCCACCTTCACCCGATGGAATAGATCGGCGATATCGCGCGGGGTCAAGCGAATGCAGCCGTGGGTCACGCGCATGCCAATCCCGTAGGGATTGTTGGTGCCGTGGATCAGGTAGCTCTGCAGACCCAGACGCATGGCATAGGCACCGAGTGGGTTGTCTGGCCCCGCCGGTACCACCTTGGGCAGGATATCGCCTGCGGCCGCGTGTTCACGGCGAATGGACTCGGGCGGGTACCAGGCCGGGTCCTTGGTCTTGGCCGTGATCTTCGTGACGGTGTGCGGTGTAACCCAATCCTCACGACCCACCCCGATGGCATAGGTGTGAACCATCGCCGGTTGGCCCTTCGTTGCGGGCTCGAAGAAGTAAAGCCGCATCTCCGGCACATTCACCACAATCCCTTCGCGCGGGACCTGAGGCAGCACGTAACGGCTCGGCACCAGCACCTCTGTCCCCTCACCGGGCAACCAGGTGTCCACGCCCGGATTGGCGAGCCTGATCTCACGGAAGCCGCTGCTCTTGAGATAGGCGATGTCCGGGAGCGTGTCCTCGTGGCGGGTGCTGACGACATCCAACTGACCCACGAGGTCTTCGCCCGGCGTGAGCCGGAGTGCGGCCGCCCGGGAGCCGAAGGCATTCAGGGCAAGGGCGCAGGCGAGGAGACCGGGGAGCAGGCGGGGACTGACAGGGTGAGGACGGCGTCTTGGCATCGGGCGGATTGTCTCGGTTGGGGCTGGCGCGAGCGCGCCCGCCAGTCTGGTTCAGCGACCGTGGCCGCGCATGTTCCGCGGCTGGACCGCAGAGATCTAGTCCGGGCCGCGTTCGATGAGTTCCAGCCGATAGTGGCCGACCGGGATGATCCCGCCATCGGTAGTCTCCTCGCGCTCCAGCCGCACCAGCCCGACGGCTGGTGCAAGCCACTGCGTCTCGGTGACGGTGAATCGGCTGCCGGTGACCGAGCGGTCACCCTTGAAGCGACCTGAGCCCCGCCCCTCGAGCCGCAGACAGTGCGAGAAGCGACCGCTGGGCACGGCGACCGACTCGTCCACCGCACTCACCCGCCAGTCGATTCGTACCGCTTCGTCCACCACGAAGAGCCTGCCGTAGCCGTCGACCTTGCGTTCGAGCAGTCGGGTTCGATCCGGGGACTCCCAGCGGGCATCCAGGGTGGCACGCAAGGGCAGAAGCAGGCTCTGGTCCAGCGCGCGCGTTCGCCTGCCATCGACGGCGCCGCCCAACCAGGCGATGCGAGACAAGCCGCGGGGATCCAGACGCAACAGCTCCGCGCTGCCGCTGCCGATCTCGCGCAGCCAGGCAGGCTGTCCATCCACGCCCATGACCTCTCCACCATTGCGGATCCACAGACGTTGACGGGAAACCTCGACCTGAGTCGCGCGCTCGGCAGCGTAGAGAAACCAGTCGCCTGGCTTGAGCGACCAGTGGCGCAGCGGTGGGGTGGCGTCACAGCCACCAAGGATCGTCAGCAGGACGGGCAGAACCACATTGCCCACTGCCTGCCACGACCGGTGCCTGCCCTTGTCTGCCGTGAGTAGGCGAGCGACCGGCGAGCCTCGTCCCCGTTCGGGCAACACCATCGACTGCTCACCCGCCCTGTTCATCACGCCCGCGCTGCACCGTTGCGCACGCCGACCACGGCGAGCAGCAGCCAACCCGCGATGAAGGCGACGCCACCCACGGGCGTCACCATGCCCAGCCAACGCTCACCCGTCAGCGCCAACGCATAAAGACTGCCCGAGAAGACGCTGACCCCGAGACACAGCAGCAGACAGACGTGGCCAAGCCCGCGTTGCAACGGCATTGCTGCCTCTCGTCCGGCCCGCGCCAGCACGAGTCGAAGCCCACCAAGGGCCGTGATCGCCAGCGCGTGCACCAGATGGTAGAGCACTCCGGTCTGGTAGATGGCGAGGAGGTCCGCCGAGAGGTGCGCCCTCAAACCGTGCGCACCAAAGGCGCCGGCCATTACCCCGATCGCCATCAGGATCGCACCAATCACCAACCAGCCGTGCATGTCACCTTGTGCATCGTTCAGTGGAAGATCCGGATTAGCGAGCAAACGCCTCGGCGGCCTGTCACGCGCTGATCATGCCATGCGGGCGAGTCACATCGGCCTCAGCGAGAGTGGATGAAGCCGCCGTTGCCGAAAGGCAGCGTCACCGAACCATCACTGTGGATGAAGCCGCCATTGCCGAAGGGCAACGACACCGAACCATCACTGTGAATGAAACCGCCATTGCCGAAGGGCAACGACACCGAACCATCACCGTGAATGAAACCACCATCGCCAAAGGGCAGCGTGACCGAACCATCACTGTGGATGAAGCCCCCATTGCCGAAGGGCAGCGACACCGAACCATCACCGTGAATGAAACCACCATCGCCAAAGGGCAGCGTCACCCCACTACCGCCATCCGCAAAGCCCGGTTGCCCGAAGGGCAGGCTCGGCACGTCGTCGTCGGGAAGCCACTCACCGAACTCATCAATGCAGCAATCCTCGGCCACGGCCAAAGCGGGTGCGAACTGAACGAGCATCGCGCAGAGCAACGCCCGCGCCCTGTATCGGGGGTGCGACGCCGGGCGCGCGCAACGCAGCGTATGCTTGGCCCGTCGCACGTCCGGAAATGCTTGCATGGGGACAGACCTCGTCAGACTGGGGTGAAGCACCTCGGCCACCGCCGCCCTCGCCTCTGCAAGGCGAGGGTTGGAACTTCCGGCCCTGCACCAAGGGCGAGAGGACGATCCAGATCACACGGTGCGCGGCCCCCCCTAGGATGGAAGCTCGACTTCGCACTTTCCAGCCGGCAAGCCACTCACTGATATTGAACCCGAGGACAGAGGATGACGAGACACTGCCCGGTATCGAACGGCTCATCTGTTGTTTCCATCTCCGGGCAAGACGGGAGGAGCTTGCGCCCCCGTCACTGCCGGTTTTCAGGTCTCCATGTGCAGCTCGTGACCTGGGTACTCATGGTCGCATCGCTCGTCAGCCACGCCGATGAGGGCGTGCCGGACCGGCCCTTCGCCCGTACCTTCGACCTCATTGCCGATCCGGGTCGCGCCCACCTGCCGCGCGGCATACACCTGCGTGCCGTCTTCGACCTGGCACGCAGTGGCCCCGCTGGCGACTTCCCGGCTTCGGAGCTCTCCGGACTGGCCTGGGACGCCGACGAGGGCAAGCTCTACACCGTCTCGGATCGCGGCTACCTGCTCACGTTGCTGCCCCGCTTCGAGGACGGGCGACTGGTGGATGTGATCCGGGGCGAGGGCCGCTGGCTCACGACCGCGGACGGCACCCGTCTGCAACAGCCGGTCGATGCCGAGGGGCTGGTCATCGCAGGCGGCGCGAACGGCAGACCCGGTGACGCCGAGCTCGTGGTGTCGTTCGAGGCCCCGGCGCGGGTGGCGCGGCATGCGCTCGACGGTCGCGAGCTCGAGCGCCTGCCCCTGCCTGCGGTGCTCGCCGACCCGCGTCGCTTCGCCAGCAGCAACGATGGCCTCGAGGCCATTGCCGATAGTCCACAGGGCCTCGTCGTGAGCCCGCAACGGCCACTCAGCGGTACGGAGGAAGATCGTCTCCATCTCTACACCCTCGCGGACGGCACCCACTGGTGGCTGCGCCCCATCGACGCCCGCCACTCCAGCCTCGCGGACATGGCGCGGGCCGGGTCCGGCGTACTCGCACTGGAACGGGTCTTTGGTGGCCCCTTCCGGCCCTTCATCGCGGCACTGCACTACCTGACCCTGACGGCAGGCGGTGGCGAGATCGAGGCACGGGAGCTACTGCGCTTCGACAGTACCGCCGGCTTTCGCATGGACAACTTCGAAGGCCTCGCCCTGCATCACGACGGCCGTCATGTGTTTCTGGTCACCGACGACAATCAGAGCGTCCTGCAACGCACACTCCTGTTGTGGGTAGAACTGCCGGCAGACGCCCTGCTCCCGGTCGCTCGCCCGCAACCCTGACTGGCGCACACCAGGCACGAACGAGCGGTCAGATCGGCTCGAGTTCGGCGACGTTACGCAATCGCGTGATGAACGCCGGCCTGCGTGGAGGTGTCGCTTGCGTGGGTCAAGGCGCCGGCGGGCGATCGAGCGTCCCCAGTCGTGGCAGCAACTGCGCCAGATTGCAGGGTCGCGTGCGCAGGTCCAGTTGCGCGCGAATGAGTTGCTCCCAGGCGAGCCGGCAGGCACCGGTGGACCCAGGCAGGCAGAACACGTAGGTGCGGTTGGCCACGCCCGCCAGCGCACGCGATTGCAAGCTGGAACTGCCGACCTCGGCAAACGAGAGTTGCCGGAAGACCTCGCCGAAACCATCCAGCCGCTTGTCGAGCAAGACCGTCACCGCCTCCGGTGTGCCATCCCGGCCGGTCACGCCGGTGCCACCGGTGGTGAGCACCACCTGCACGGCGGGATCGGCGATCCAGCGCGAGACTACCGCGCGGATGGCGTAGAGGTCGTCCGTAACCAGGGCACGCTCGATCACGCGGTGCCCGGCCAGTTCGGCCAGTTCGGCCAGAGTCTGGCCGGAGCGATCCTCCGCCACCGAGCGCGTGTCCGAGACGGTGAGAATGGCCAGGGCAAGCGGTTGGAAGCCCTCGGCCGGGGAGTATGAGGTGGCGATGTCGGTGTCCATGGCACGAGAGTCTAACGGGCCCGAAGCGAAGCGCTGCGAGCGAGGCTTTCGCGCGCCCCGCCCCTGAGCCAGACTCATGATCGATGGCCCCGCGCGCAACCGCCGACAGTCCAACCACCGAGGCCCGGCTGCGCCTCGACAAATGGCTCTGGGCCGCGCGCTTCTTTCGCACGCGCTCGCTGGCGCTCGAGGCCGTCGAGGCTGGTCGCGTGACGGTCAACGGTGTGCGCCCCAAACCCAGTCGGGCAATCGCCGTGGGCGATCTGGTAACCGTGCAACGTCCGCCCTACGCCTGGGAGGTCGAAGTGCTCGGGCTGTCAACGCAACGTGGCCCGGCCAGTGTGGCCGCTGGGCTCTATCGCGAAACACCGGCCAGTGCGCAGAAACGCCAGGAGCTCGGCGAGCGCCGGGCGCTGGAGCGGGCCGGCACGCCCCTGTCTCCCGAGCGCCCGAACAAGCGCCAGCGGCGCGCCATCCAGCGCTTCATCGACCACCTGGAGGAGCGCATCGATCGCGCGGAGGGTGCGTTCCCGCCACGGGAGTGAGGGCCGGCCGGCGGCGCGACGACACTGGATTCCCGCCTGCGCGGGAATGACGATGAACCGTCATCCCCGCACCACCCCGTCATCCCCGCACCACCCCGTCATCCCCGCGGTACCCCGTCATCCCCGCGCAGGCGGGGTGGCAG
>DNIF01000032.1 GCA_003485715.1 Gammaproteobacteria bacterium | reverse complement strand
CGCACAGAGCGCAGCGAGTTTTCGGGGTGGGCTCATACAATGCGAGGCCGCGCCCGGATTGTAGAGGTCTTGGCCGCCATACTCTTGCCTGCCCCATGCCCACCCACCCCAAAAACGCTGCCCCGACCGCGCGCGATGCCCGCATCGCCGACAACAAAAAAGCCGCCTTCAACTACCACTTCGAGGAACGCCACGAGTGCGGTCTGGTGCTGCAGGGTTGGGAGGTGAAGGCGCTGCGCGCTGGCAAGGCGCAGCTCACAGAGGGCTACGTGGTGATCCGCGATGGCGAACTGTACCTGATCGGCTGCCTCATCAGCCCGCTGCGCAGCACCAGCAGCCACCTCCCGGCTGACAGCGCACGCACGCGCAAGCTCTTGATGCACAAAGCCGAAATCCAGCGCCTGGTGGGCAAGGTGGAGCAAAAGGGCTACACCCTGGTGCCGCTGAACCTGCACTGGAAAAACGGCTGCGTCAAATGCGAAGTGGCGCTGGCCAAGGGCAAGGCCGAGCACGACAAACGCAACACCCTCAAAGAGCGCGAGGGCAAGCGCGAGGTCGAACGCGCGCTCAAGCAGCGCCAGCGCTAATGTAGTGCTTCATGGTTTGCGTTCCTCTGGCATCGGGAGGTGGGCCTCCCGGCGGGGTCCCTCATGTCCGCTCGCGGCGCATTGGTTCTTGCCGAGCTCCCATTCGACTGCCTCTTCGGCCTCGACCTGCAAGGTGCCCAGGTTGGCTGCGATGATCCGGGCGTAGATCTCGGGTGGTGCCGAGAGTGCGGATTGCATGGCTTCGACAAACGCCTCTTCGCTACGGATCTGGAGCTCCAGGGCGGTGCGACGAATCGCGCCCAGGCGTCCCGCCACCACGCCGTCGTCCCGGATCTCGGAGGCATCGGCGTAGTGGGCCGGGAGAATGACGACGTCATCCTGCAAAGCACCGAGCCGCTCGTGCAGGGTATGGTAGAGGACGCGGCCCCATTCAACGACGTAACCACCAAGGTCTGGGCGGCCGATGCCGGAGACGAAGATCGTGTCGCCCGTCAGCAGATGGCGGCGACCGACAAGAAACGAGGTCGAACCAGGTGTGTGTCCGGGCGTCACCACGACGCGTACAGCGAGGGTTCTGCCTGGGGCATCGCCCAGGCGAATCACATCGCCATCCCGGACCGGGGTGACGGCATGCTTCAACTCGCCCCCGTTGCCAGCCGCCACGCAATAGCTCGCGCCGCTCAAGCGGGCGAGTTCTGGGCCACCGCTAATGTGATCGGCATGGACATGTGTATCGAAGACCCTGACGATCCGCGCGCCGAGCTGCTCGACGAACCGCTCGTATGCACGGATGTTCCGTGACGGATCGACGACGATGACCTCCGTGCCGCAGCGGATCACGTAGGATAGGCACCCTTTGCCGCGCCGGTTGAGTTGCCAGATTTCGAAGTGCTCGGCCTCATCGGCATCGAGCGGGACGCGAACTGCTTGGAGATAGTCGCCGTAGGCGATCATTCCTCCTTCGACATTTTTCGCAATGCTGCCTGCTTCGCGCAACAGCTCCGCCACGAATGCGGAAGACCCGCCCTTGGCGCAGAGCACGAGCACTTCTCGTCGGTCCGACGGCACTTGGGCAACGAGGCCCGGATCCTCGACGAAATAGAAATATGGAATGTGCAGCGTCGCAATCGGACGGCGCCCCTCGACCTTCCAGGCTGCGTACTCGTCGTCGTTGCGAACGTCGAGGAGCAGAAACGGCTCGCCCGCATCGGCCTTTTCGAGCAGCCGTTCGACGGTGGTTGCATGTTCAGCGCTCATCGTTGGTGCTGCGATCCGTTTTTCGTCCACAGGGACGATTCAGATGAAAAGCGAGACACGCGCACGAGAGGCCTCTCCCATGAACGCCGCGACACCACCCAGGTCGATCCCGTCGAAAAGCTCGTCCTTGTCAATGCCCATGACTTCCATTGACATGGTGCAGCCGATCATCCGCACGCCAAGTTCGCGCGCAAGCTCCATCAGCTCCTCAAGCGACGAGACCTGCTGCTTCTTCATCATCGCGCGGAGCATGGTGGCGCCGATGCCGAAGTAGTTCATCTTCGAGACGCCCAGCGACTCGGACGAGCGAGGTGTCATCACCGCAAACATCTTCTGCATCAGATCCCGCTCCGACACGGCTGCGCTGTGCTTCTTCTTGAGGATTGACAGCCCCCAGAAGGTGAAGAAGATGGTCGTTTGCAGGCCAACCGCGGCGGCCCCCGTCGCAATGACGAAAGCGGCGATGGCCCGATCAAGATCGCCGCTGAAGACGACCAGAGTCGCCTTGTCCTCTGGAACCTGCGCACGCAATTGCGCCATCTCCTTGCGAATCTCGGCCAGCTCCGCAGCGACGGCGGCGGGTATCGCTTCCTGCATCCCGATTTGGCCTGGTCGGGATCCGGAACCACTGTTGGACTGCTCGGTACTCATAGGAATCTTCTCCACTTGGTGACGCCGAAACTCGTCTCCGCACGGGCGGAGCGAGTCACGATTCGTCGTTTTCGACTCACCCCATCATCCGTTGTACAAAGTTCGTGAAGGGGTGATTTTGCCTCATTGCGTGAGGACACGTCAGCATGATCGCCCCGTGCTCACTTTGACAAGCGCTTGCGGCTCTCCTCGATACGTTGCGCTTTGCGCTTGTTTTCGGCCTGCATCGCCTGGCGCCCGGTGCGCCCGGAGAGGTCGGAATAGGCCCACCAGAGCGCCGCCAAGGCAAAAGGGCTCAGCACCCACCACCAGCTCCACTGCGCCACCGGTTCCACCCCGGTCAGCTTCAGGCTCGACAGCATCAGACCCAACGCCAGCAGATACATGACTCACTCCTGTAGCGCAACCGGTATCGATTGCAACCAGACGTAATTACTCCATTCACAACTTGCAGTCTTGGCTAGAATCGCGCCAACCAGACCCATTCTCACTCAACCTAGGAGCACCCATGAAACGCACCTTGTTCGCCCTGGCCGCCGCTGCTATTGTGACGCTGCCTGCCGTCACCGTTCCGGTGCTGGCCGACGATGCCGCCTTTGCCCGCGCCAGCGGCTGCATGGCCTGCCACGCCGTCGATCGGCGCATGGTCGGCCCCTCGTTTCGTGACATCTCCGCCCGCTACACCGGTCAAGCCGACGCCGTGGCACGCATGACGGTCAAGGTTCAGCGCGGCGGCTCCGGCGTCTGGGGCCCGGTGCCTATGCCGGCCAACCCGCGCCTGAGCGAGACCGACGCCAGGCGCCTGGCCACCTGGTCGCTGAGCCACCG
>DNIF01000244.1 GCA_003485715.1 Gammaproteobacteria bacterium | reverse complement strand
GGTCACGGGTCACGGGTCACGGAGAAGATCGTCCCGTACTGCCTCCCGGGCCTGAACATCGGTGGGCGTTTCTTCATGCTGCCGGAGTCGCTCGTCCAGCAGGTGCCGTTGCGCCTCACTCAATGATTGCTGCTCCAGTTCCTTCGCAACTTCGTCCCACAGATCCTCGCCGAGGCGAGCCCGCACCTCGGCCGGAAGTCCTCGGAAGGCATCAGCAATCTGATGGGTATCCATCTTTCGCGTCACCCCCGATCTTCATGACACGGGCCACGAGCGATGAAGTCCGCCTCGATCTTCGTGAAGGCTGACTGCCCTCAGTAGAGTAGCCTCGCGATGTCACTCGCGGCATTCAAGCCTCCACGATAATCACTGCCGCTCTTCGGGAGCGTGAACGTGTAGCGGTCATCGCCCTGATACACGATCTTGTAGTGCTTGCCCTCTTCACTGATCGTGAAACCCATCTCCTCGAGCCCTCGCCTCACCTTCGCGTCGACCCCACTCGAGCCTTTGAGGAGCTGTTTCAGCTGCCCTCGCTTGGCGCCGGAGATGTCCTCGATCATCGGGTTCGCCCGGAGAACGGCACTAAGCACATGCTGGCGTCTGCTGTCTTGCGGCACGCGATTCCTTGCGTCCGCAACAGCATCTCGCACGATGCCTGACACTTCGTTTGGATAGAGGTCTTGCTCGCTGCCGGGTCGCAGGAGCGAACCTGTGCCGGCCGCAAGACGTGCTTCGTAGTTCCGAAGCTCCGCCTGCAGACGAAAGTGGCGAGGCCCCGGAACGGTTCGAAGACCGGGCCATCGAGTTCCCCGCTCAAGTCGACTTCACTCGCGAGGCCATCGCCGAAACGAAGCCACATCAGGTAGTCGCGAACATGGCGAGCGTCGACGCGGCGAACCAATGTCTCCATGTCGCTAGTTCCAGTGATGTGATCGGCTTCAGCGGCTGACGGCTTCTCGCGACCTACCAATTCTCCTCGAGCTCCGGCTTGTGCGCCGCGTGCCACTCCGGAACGTGGCCAAGTGCCCGTCGCGGATGCCAACCGTACGTAGAGCTCATTGTCGCATCCCGGGGAGTCGGGGGGGCTCGCTCCCCGCCGACCCCCAAAACGCCCAATCACCGCAGCTGCCAAAACCTCAGCGACGACGCCGTGCCCCGGCGACCACGCCCACCAAGGCAGAGCCCATCAGCCAAAGCGCCCCGGGCAGCGGGATCAAAAGATCCCCGGAATGCACCGCCCACGCCCGGCTGCTACGGATCTGGTTGTGTTCGAGATGGCCGCCGCTGTGGAACGAGAAACTCCAGGCTTCAGACGATCCGAACTCGCGGTCGCTCCAGTACCAACCGAACGGGGTATCGCTGAAGAGATTGCTGAAGGGGCCGGTGTTCGCCGATCCCCAACCGGACTGTTCGACTTGGGAACTTGGATTGGCGTCGTCGGGCACCCAGAAACCCTTGTTGCCCAGATGCACGTAGTACATGTACCCCATTTCGTTGTGCTCGCCCCAACCCTGGCCCGTCTTTGCCGTGCCCCTATCCGAACTGCCGTTGTTGCTCCGGGTCGTGGTGAAGCTCACCCCGTTCACTGGCGTCACCGTCGGCAGCCGCCAGTCACTACCCCCAAAGAGCGTGAGATCCCTCACCCAGGCATTTGCCCTCGACCAAGTCATAAGACCATCCGTGTCAAAGCCCGAGGTCCGCGCCCAATCCACATCCGCGAGCCAGGTCAGATTCAGGAAGGGGTCATAGTAGGCATCCACACCCACCCCATTGCCAGACCAGTCACGCGCCTGCAACGACGTCTGCCAACTCCCCTGACCCGCAATACAGGCACCCGTCGCCGACCCATTGCCATCGGCAAACGGGCAACTCAGCGCCGCCAAGGCCGCACCCGATACACCCGACAACAGCAGCACCGCCGCCAGCGGTGCCATTACACGCATACCGTTCATCACATCATCTCCCAGTGGAAAGGTCACAAAAAAAGCCAGCCGCCGGACCATTCACCCTGCCACGGGTCAGCCCGACCACGCCCCACGAGACCTATGCAATAGTCTTGAGACCAATGAGCAACGAGCGCTGACTCAGAGATTATCAGGCACACCGTGACAGCCTGATGACGAAGCGATTGATTTTCGTAATCGAAGCTCGGTACCGAAGCACTGGTTCCCCGCCTGCGCGGGGATGAGGGCCTGGCCTGCCCCGGAGTGCTCTTGTCGGGGCCGGGGAACGCCGGCGTGGCCCGAGCGCCCCCGGTGCCGTTGCACAGGACGCAGGGCAGGTGGCCGCAGCCGCCCTCAGTCGAGGGGGGCGACGTCGAAGGTGCTGAAATACACCGCGCAAACCAGGCCGAACAGAATCCGGTACCAGGCGAAGGCCACGAAGCCGTGGTTGCCCACGTAGCGCAGGAAGAGGCGCACGGCGAGGAGCCCGCTAGCGAAGGCGGCGAGGAAACCGACGGAGAACAGCAGGATGTCCTCTGCCAGCAGCAGGTGCATGGACTTGTAGAGGTCGTAGGTGGTGGCCGCGAACATGGTCGGGATGGCGAGAAAGAAGGAGAACTCGGTCGCCGCCCGATGCGAGAGGCCGAATACGCGTGCGCCCATGATGGTGGCACCCGAGCGCGAGACCCCGGGGACCAGCGCCAGGGCCTGTGCGCAGCCGATCTTGAGCGCCTGATAACGGCCGACATCCTCAAGCGCGTGGATATGGGCCGCAGGGGCACGCGCCTCGATGACGAGCATCACGATGCCGCCCAGCACCAGCGACACCGCCACCACCATCGGATCGAAGAGCACGGTCTTGATCTCTTCGCGGAAGATGAGCCCGAGGAACGCAGCCGGCAGGAAGGCGAGCAGCAGATTCAGCGTGAGGGCGTTGGCACCCGGCTCGCGCCCGAGGCCGCGCAGGATCGCACCGAGCTTGCGCCGGTAGTGCCAGCAAACGGCGAGGATGGCGCCGAGCTGGATGACGATCTTGAAGGTGTCGGCCCGGGCCCCGGTGTAGCCCAGGAGATCGGCGGCAATGATGAGGTGCCCGGTACTGGAGATGGGGAGGAATTCCGTGAGGCCTTCGATGAGGCCGAGCACGAGGACGATGAGGACGAGTTCCATCGGGGGGCGTTCCACGGGGAGGCTGTGACTATATCATGGCCCCCCCCGCCCGCCCCGCCCGGGGTGCCCGAACCTCCTGGAGACCACCTGTTCATGCCCGTCGTGCTCGAAATCGTCCTGATGCTGCTCGTCATCGTGGTGGCAGCGGAGATCTTCACCAATGCCCTCGAACATCTGGGCGAGAAGCTCGGCATCTCGGAAGGTGTCACCGGATCGCTGTTCGCGGCGGTGGGCACCGCCATGCCCGAGAGCATGGTGCCGCTGGTCGCCATCTTCACGGCCGGCGTCGATCACGCGGTGCGCGAGGAGATCGGTGTCGGTGCCATCCTGGGGGCACCGCTCATGCTCTCCACGCTTAGCCTGTTCCTGATGGGCTCTGCCGTCCTCGGCAAGCGCGGTGCCGGGGCCTGGCTGCACCCCGAGCCCAGCGGCCTGCGCCGCGATCTGCTGTTCTTCCTCATCGCCTTCGGCTTTGCCTTCATCGGCCTGTTCGTGCCGAAGACCCTGGGCGGGGTGAAGGTCTTCCTCGCCGTGCTGCTGGTGCTGACCTACTTCATCTACGTGCTGCTCACCCTGCGCAAGTCCAGCGCGCTGGTCGAGGCCGGGCACGCCACCGAGGCGCACGGCACGATGCTCCTGTGCCGCACCGGCCTGCCCAACACCATCCCGGTGATCGTGGTGCAGATCCTGCTCGGCCTGGCGCTGCTCATCCTCGGTGCCAAGGGTTTCGTCCACGGCGTAGAGGCGGCCTCGGCCATCATCGGGATCTCCCCGCTGCTGCTCTCGCTGCTCATCATTCCAATCGCCACCGAGCTACCGGAGAAGGTGAACAGCATCATCTGGATCCGTCGGGGCAAGGACACCCTCGCCTTCGGCAACATCACGGGTGCGATGGTGTTCCAGGGCAGCCTGCTACCGGCCCTCGGGCTCGCGATGACCCCCTGGGAGCCCTCGCTGCCGGTGCTGAGCGGTGTACTCATCACCTACGCCGCCGGACTGTGGCTGTTCTTCCTGGCGCATCACGGTGGTATCCGTGTCTGGCATCTCGGCATCAACGGCGCGCTCTATGCGTTCTACCTCTGGCTTGTGCTCGGCTAAGACCTCAGGGCCTGACTGCCGCCTGCGCATTTTCCGACCCTCACCCCAACCCCTCTCCCACAGGGAGAGGGGCTTCGGTCTGCGACAACTCACTCCGCGCAAATGGGCAGCACGCCGCGCTAGTCCTCGCTGTGCTCCAACGAGGAGTGATGCACCACGATGCGTAGCTTACCGGCGTCGTCCTTGACGAACTTCCACGTCTTGTCGACGGAGGTCACGCTGCCCTCCTTGTCCGTGAGATGCACCTTGCCCATCGTGGTCGCGCTGTCACCGGTGATGAATACAGCGGCGTTTTCCACTTCGCACTTCCGCCAGCCCTTCAACGCAAAACCCGCATCGTCTGGAAAGGCTGGATCACCCCCCACGAAGTAGGACAGGGCCTCGGCCCGTGCCGTGCGAAAGGTCTGCGGGCTCACGGTGAGCGTGGGCTTGAAGAGGACCACCCCAAGCTGGAAGCCATAGCTGGTGTCGAGGACCTTCTCGGCCAGCGCCTTGGCGGCCTCATGTCCGCTCTCCTCATAGGTGGAGCCGATCTCGATGAGTGCCTTGCACCAGGCCTCCTGTGCAGCGAGTGCCTCGTGCACTGAGATGGCCTGACTGACGACGACCTTCTCGGTCGCCGCGCAGTTTCCGGCCAAGGCAAGTGACGCCAACCCGAGAAAATAGGTGTGTTTCATGGTCGGTCCTCCAGCAGAGTTTTCGTGAGGGGCTGCCGTCGCTGCACTTGCCCACACGTTGGCAGGATGTGCCGGTGCAGAGACCCTGACCGCCGTCACTCGTTCAGGGCCCCTGCACGCTGGGGCGGCCTTGCGATCAATCTATCGGCTGCGATCAGGCGCGGAAGTGATCCCCGTCAGCGCTGCCAACCCCAGCCAGTCCACAACCTTTCCCTCCACGGGCATTCAACAGGCCTCCTGCGCGCTCGCGACGCCCATCGGCATCTCGGGCCCTGGCTGCGTCAGCCGCGCCGTGGCGCGTTCACCAAACAGCCAGAACAGCACCGGCGTGAGCAGGGTATCGAGCAGTGTCGCGCTGACGAGGCCGCCGAAGATCACCACCGCCACCGGGTGCAGGATCTCCTTGCCGGGGGCATCGGCGGCGAGCAACAGCGGCGTCAGCGCGAAGGCCGCCACCAGCGCCGTCATCAGCACCGGCGTTAGTCGCTCGAGTGAGCCGCGCACGATCATCTGCTGCGAGAAGTGCTCGCCCTCGAAGCGACACAGATTGATGTAGTGGCTGATCTTGAGGATGCCGTTGCGGGTGGCGATGCCGGCCAGGGTGATGAAGCCCACCATCGAGGCAACCGACAGGCTCACACCCGCGATCCACATGGCTGCTACCGCGCCGATCAGCGCCAGCGGGATGTTGGCCATGATGATGGCGGCCAGCACTACCGACTGATAGCGCGAGTACAGCACCAGGAACATCAACGTCAGCGACACCAGTGCCAGACCGGCGATGAGACGGGTCGCCTGCTCCTGCGCCTGGAACTGCCCCTCCAGCCGAATGAAGTTGCCACTCGGCAGGGGCATCTGGTCGATAGTGTTGCGGATGCCGGCGACGATACGCCCCATGTCACTGCCATCGGTGTTGGCGTAGACGACGATGCGGCGGCGTCCATTCTCACGCCCGATCTGGTTCGGGCCATTAGTCGCCTCGACCGTCGCGATGCTCGCCACCGGGATGCGACCAGCCGGCGTGTCGATCAGCGTCCGGGCCAGTCCCTGCGGGCTGCGGTCGTGGTCTGGCAGGCGCAGTACCAAGGCATAACGGCGTGCGCCGTCGATGATCTGTGCCCCGTGCGCGCCGTCCGTCAGCGCCTGCAACACCCGGATCGCCTCACCTGGAGACAACCCCACCTGTGCCGCCTTGCGCTGGTCGAGGCGCACGGTGATCTGCGGGATCAGCACCTGCTTCTCGACCGTGAGATCGACCAGCCCAGGCAGCTTTGCGAGCTGCGCACGCAGGTTCTCCGCCAGACCGCGCAGTGTGTCGGTGTCATCACCGAAGATCTTGATCGCGATCTGGGCGCGTACTCCTGACAACAGGTGATCCAGCCGGTGGCTGATGGGTTGACCGATGGTCGCCTCAGCCGGCAGCGACGCCAGCCGCGCACGGATGTCGGCCATGATCTCCTCACGCTCACGCTCGCTCTGCTTCAGGTCCACGTCGATCTCGGCGGCATGCACGCCTTCGGCATGTTCGTCGAGTTCAGCACGCCCAGTGCGGCGGCCAACCTGGGTGACCTCGGGCACTTCACCGATGAGCGTCTCGGCGAGTGCACCGATGCGGTTGGCCTCGGCGAGCGATGTCCCCGGCTGCAACAGCAGGCCCAGCACCAGCGAGCCCTCGTTGAAGGCCGGCAGGAATGCCCGCGGGAACAGGGGCACCGAGGCCGCAGCAGCACTCACCGCCACGACCGCCAGCGTGACGAGCAGCCGGGCGCGACCGAAGGACCAGCCGAGGAGCCGCGCGTCCAGACGCTTGAGCCACGCCACCAACAGGCTGTCGCCGTGATCCAATCGACTCATCGCCGGCAGCAGATAGCTGGACAGGACCGGTGTGACCGTCATCGACACCAGCATCGAGGCCAGAATGGACGCGATGTAGGCGATGCCAAGCGGCGTGAACAGCCGGCCTTCGATACCCGGCAGGGCGAACAGCGGCACGAACACCAGCACCACGATGACCGTGGCGTAGACGATCCCCGAACGCACCTCCACGCTGGCCTGGCGCACCACTTCCAGCACCGGCAGCGGGTTACCCGCGACACGATTCTGCTTCAGCCGCCGCAGGATGTTCTCGACGTCCACCACCGCGTCATCGACCAGTTCACCGATGGCGATCGCCAGGCCACCCAGCGTCATCACGTTGATCGACTGGCCCAGCCAGCGGAATACGAGCACCGTGACCGCAAGCGACAGCGGGATCGCCAGCAGCGAGATCAAAGTGGTGCGCGCCGACAACAGGAAGGCGAACAGCACGATGGCTACCATGATGGCGCCGTCTCTGAGAGCCTCGGCCACGTTGCCGATGGAGGCATCGATGAAATCGGCCTGGCGGAACAGCACGCGCGGCTCGGCGAGTCCCGCGGGCAGGCCCTGCCTGAGCTCAGCGAGCGCTGCCTCGATCTGCTGCGTGAGCTTCACGGTGTCAGCGCTGGGCTGCTTCTGGATGCTGATCACTACCGCAGGCAGACCGTTGTAGCCGGCGTCGCCACGCTTGAGACCCGCAGCAAAGGCGACACTGGCCACCTGCGCGAGCAGGATGGGGCGACCGTCCTTCCAGGCCACGGCGATCCCGGCCAGATCCTCCAGCCGATTACTGCGGCCCAGGTGACGGATCAGATACTCGCGGCTGTTCAGATCGATGAAGCCGCCGCCGGCGTTGGCCGCATAGCCCTGCAAGGCCTGTTCAAGCTGACTCAACGAGACACCGAACTGTGCCATGCGCGCGGTATCGGGCG
>DNIF01000158.1 GCA_003485715.1 Gammaproteobacteria bacterium | reverse complement strand
GCGCCGCGGGCTTCTACTACACGGGTGTCGGTCGCTGACCTGGCCGTCGTTCTGCAAGCGGAGGGCGTCGGGCCCTCCGGTACCGTGGCGGCTGGCTGCGCCGGCCCGCACGAGGAAAGGATCACTTGGACTTCATCGACCTCAAGACCCAGTATCGCCTGCTGAAGGATCGCATCGACGCCCGCATCCACGCCGTACTCGACCGCGGTAGCTACATCGGTGGTCCCGAGGTGGCAGAGCTCGAGGCGGCACTGGCTGCCAGTTGCGGTGTTCGCCATGCCATCGTCTGCGCAAGTGGCACCGATGCGCTGCTGATGGGCCTCATGGCCCACGGTGTGGGGCCGGGGGATGAAGTCATCACCACCCCCTTCACCTTCATCGCCACGGGCGAGGCCATCGCCCTCCTGGGTGCACGACCGGTGTTCGTGGATATCCGGCCCGACACCTGGAATCTCGACGAGACCGCGCTGGCGGCGGCGATCAGCCCGCGCACGCGCGCCATCATGCCGGTGTCGCTTTACGGCCAGTGTGCCGAGTTCGACGCAATCAATGCGATCGCTGAACGCCACGGGCTGCCGGTCATCGAAGACGCCGCCCAGAGCTTCGGTGCCACCTACCACGGGCGCCATTCCTGTGCACTCAGCACCATGGCCTGCACCAGCTTCTACCCGGCCAAGCCGCTGGGTTGCTACGGCGATGGCGGGGCCTGTTTCACGGACGACGACACCCTTGCGGCGCGGCTCCGTCGCATCCGCGATCACGGGCAGTCCGGTCGCTATCACCACACGGAGATCGGCATCAACGGGCGTCTGGATACGCTGCAGGCCGCCGTGCTGCTGGAGAAGCTTGCGGTCTTCGCCGAAGAGGTGCGCGCTCGGCAGCAGGTGGCGGAGGGCTATCACGCGCGTATCCGTGCGCATGAGCTGCAGAGCACCCCTCCGGTCATCCTGGCGCACAACACGAGCGTGTGGGCCCAGTACACCGTCGAAGTGCCGGAGCGTGCAGCCGTGCAGGCGGTCATGCAGGCAGCCGGCGTGCCGACTGCGGTGCACTACCCACGGCCGCTGCACCTGCAACCAGCCTTCGCGGGCCTGGGGCTTGCGGCCGGCAGCTTCCCGGTGGCCGAGGCCGCCGCCGCGCGCGTGCTGAGCCTGCCCATGCATCCCTACCTGCAGCCCGGGGACCTCGACCGGGTCATCGAGGCCCTGGCGGCGGCCCTGCAAGAGTGCGGGCAGCAGCAGTCGGCCGAATCGTCGGCAGGGTAGGGGCGACGGGCAACGGCGAGGTCGTCGGTCGAGCCAATCCGTCTGGCCGATCCACTTGGGCGGGTCAGGCGTTCGCCCGCGGCCATCGCGGCCCGTCGGGAAACCGGAAGGGGAGGGGAGGGCCATGGGGCACTGCGTCGAGATCCGCTACTGCCGCCAATGCCGCTGGCTGCTGCGGGCGACCTGGGTGGCGCAGGAGCTCCTGACCACCTTCGATGAGGAACTCGCGGAGGTCCGCTTGCAGCCTGGAACGGGCGGCGTCTTCGAGGTGCGCGCGAATGGCGTGCTGCTGTGGTCGCGCCAGGAGGTGGGGCGCTTCCCCGAGCTCTCCGAGCTCAAGCAGCGCGTTCGCGATCAGATCGCCCCTGGCCGCAGCCTGGGACATGGCGATCGGTCACGGCCCGAGGTGCCGGAGTGAGGCCGCGCCCCGGGCCAGTAGCTGCGTGGCGCTGCTCCGCAGTCAGTCGTCGATGACCACACCCCACGGGGCCTTGCCCACGGGGATGGTCGCCACCACCTCGTCCTTCGCTGTGTCGATCACCGACACCGTGTCGCTGCCGCCGTCGGTGGTGAACAGGCGCGAGCCGTCCCGGCTCAAGGCCAGCCCCCAGACGCGCTTGCCGACCGGGATGTGATGCAGCACCCCGAGGGTGGTCGGGTCGAGCACCACCACCTCGGCGGCGCGACCGGCGGCCACGTAGAGCTTGCTGCCGTCGCGGGAGAGGAGCACGTCCTTGGGCTTCGCCTCGTCGTCGCCGAGCGCCGTGACCTTCAGGACCTCGTGGGTGGTCATGTCCACCTTCTTCACCTCGCCGCCGATCTCGGCGGTGGCATAGGCGAAGCGGCCGTCGGCGCTGAAGGTGGCCGCGCGTGGGCGCGAGCCGACCAGAATGTTGGCCACCAGCTCGTGTTCCGGGATGCTGACGACGTGCAGCATGTTGGTGGACTCACTGGTGACGATGGCGCGGCTGCCATCCGGGGAGATGGCCACGCCCTCGGGCTCGAGGCCCACCTCGATCTCCGCCACCACCTTGCCGCTCACGGGGTCGAGCACCGTGGCCTTGGCGTCTTCCTCGTTGGAGATGTACAGATGGCCGCTCACCGGGTGCACGGCAAAGGCCTCCGGATCGTCGCCCGGGGAGAGACGCCCGGTGATGGTGAGTGTCTGCGGGTCCAGCACGGCGATGGCGTTGTCCTGGCCGAGCGCAACGTAGACCTGCTTGCCATCGGGCGAGAGGCCGATCCCGCGCGGCATGTTGCCCACCTTCACCGTGGCCTCCACCGTCAGTGTGGTGCCATCGATGACGGACACCGTGCCGTCCTTCTCATTGGTCACGAACAGTCGCCCGGTGGCAGCCGCTTCGGCCAGACCGGACACCGCCAGCCCGAGGCCTAGCAGCAGGGCACGCGTGTAGTCGTTCATCCTTGGATTCTCCACGTTGGCTTGCAGTCCGTTCTTGTTCGATCCGGGGCCAGCCGAATGCCGGACCTCACGGGTCCGGGCAGTCGCCACCACCCAGGCTCTCCAGATCCTTGCCGCGCACCGGGGTCTCGCCCACCACCACGCCCGCGCGCTCGATTAGGATCACTTGCCGGAGCTGCCCCGAGGAGCGGAAATCCATTTCGATACCCTTCTGGCCGTCGAAGGCCAGATCCTCACGCAGAAAGGCCTGCATGCGCTCAGGGTCCGTGCCGACGCGGGCGACCGCATCCGCGTAGAGCCTGACGGCCGCCCAGCCGGCCCAGGCGACATCGTCCATGCGCAGACCGGCATGGGTCTCGGCGAAGCGCTTGTTGAGCTGAAGCGCGGCGTAGCGCTCGAAGCCGGCGTTCCAGGCCACGGCGCGGGCACCGTCGGTGGGCGTGTCTGCCGTGGCCGCGGCCTGCCACTGGGCCAGCGCGGCCGCGCGCATGGAATCGCTCGGCTGGAGGTGGAAGAGGTTGGGCAGGCAGAGCGCCCGATCGGCATCGGCGGTGGTGCCCACATTGAACACGGGCCGCCCCCCGGCGGCGGCGGCGAGCCCCGGCAGGCCCGCGCTGTCGCTGAGGGTCAGCACCGCCGCGACCCCCGCGCTGGCCACGGCGGCGGGCTCGGCCAGGGGCACGAGCCGATAGCGCTGACCGAGGAAGCGGCCCTGGCGGTTGGCCTCCTCGATGCCCTGCAGGGCACCGCGAAAGCCAGCCGACTCCGGGTCGCCGACCCAACCGATGGCGACCTCGATGGGCTCGGCCGCGTGGGCGGCGACGCCCACGCCAAGCCCCAGGCAGAAGAGGGCGAGTGTGTGCCTGCGCGCGGAGGGCCGGGGCCCATGGTGGCTCTTTTCTGGCTGCATTCCGCTCCCTTCCTGGTGACGGCGGCGACGCTGGCTGTGCGGGGGCTGGGGCTTCCCGGCCATGGCGATGGCCTCGAAGCTCGGGCGCCCAGCCGGAACCGAGGTTCCCCCGACCACAAGGATATTAGCGCCGCCGACACGGGAAGTTTTCCGAGGTCGCTCTGGAGGCACGGCCAATCAGGCGGGCCCGCCGATCCGCCCCCCAAGCCGCCGCAAGGGATCCGCCGCGTTGCGCCAGCGCCACAGGCCCGCCCCAACCCGGCTTCAGTCTGTGGCGAGAATGCCGAAAAATACCTTGCATGGCGTGGCGCGCTGGATTACCTTTGCCTTCGCTGCAAGCCGTGGCTGCCTTTGCCGGGGCCTGCGGGGTAGCACTCAGCCGCTTGCCGATGCAAC
>DNIF01000290.1 GCA_003485715.1 Gammaproteobacteria bacterium | reverse complement strand
TCATCGCCTCCTTGACCGAGCGTAACGCCCAGCAACTGCAGTGAGCGCGGTCGGGGTCTCGCCATCGCTCAGCGCGCCGCGTGCTGGGTACTGGGTGATGGTTGGTGAAGTCACCCACGCCACCGTGCCCGAACTCCACGAACAGGCCACGACGCTCGAGCTGGCCGGCGACCTGGAGCTCGATCTGACCGGGGTTGAGCGCATCGACAGCTCCGCGTTGGCGTTGCTGCTCTCGCTGGCGCGGCGTGCCCGTCGCAGTGGAGGCAAGCTCCGCATCCTTCATGCGCCAACGGGCCTGGTTTCGCTGGCCGAGCTCTCCGGCGTGCGCTCTCTGCTCGCGCTGACTCCGGGCTGAAATGCGCGTTGCCCTGAGGGCACCATCGCATCCAAGCCCGTTCCTTGACCCTTGCCTGCCTCGTCATCCCGCGCCTACCCGTCATCCCGCGCCTACCCGTCATCCCCGCGCAGGCGGGGATCCAGTCTCTCCCTGGTGGCGCGTGCACGCGTCACGGGCTGGGCGGCAGATTTCGCCCCACACTACGAGCGCTCGTTCTCCCTGCTCGGGCGTCGCCAAAGCCCGAGCGCGGTAACCAGGCACCCCGAGGATCCTCAATGCAAGATGCCCGTCCAATGACCGCCGAAGACATCCGTCAGTTGATCGTTACCGGAATGCCCGGGGCCGAGGTGCAGGTCTTCGGTGACGATGGCCGCCACTTCCAGGCCGTGATCGTCTCCCCGGCCTTCGCCGGCCTCATGCCGGTGCGTCGCCACCAGCTCGTCTACGCTGCCCTCGGTGATGCGATGAAGGAGGCCGTGCATGCCCTCTCGATCAGCACCCACACCCCCGAGGAATGGGCGGCCCGCTCGGCAGGCTGACCCGGATCCAACAGCGAGCCCCACTCTGGCGAACAGGGATGGGGCGTCTCCCCTCACCCCTTCTGGCCTCGGGGGCCTCACTCCTTGGACAAACTCCTGATCCGCGGCGGCACGCCCCTCTCGGGCGAGGTCCGCATCTCCGGCGCCAAGAACGCCGCCCTGCCCATCCTCGCTGCCACCCTGCTCGCCGAGGCACCCTGCACCATCGGCAACATTCCCCATCTGAACGACATCACCACCACGCTCGAATTGCTGGGACGCATGGGGGTGCAGTTCACGGTGGATGAGCACATGCGGGTGGAAGTGGACAGCACCCGCATCACCAGCCAGTTCGCGCCCTACGAACTGGTCCGCACCATGCGCGCCTCGATCCTCGTGCTCGGTCCGCTGGTGGCGCGCTTCGGCCAGGCCGATGTCTCCCTGCCCGGAGGCTGTGCCATCGGCTCACGGCCGGTGAACCTGCACCTGCAGGGCTTGACCGCCATGGGCGCGGAGGTGACCGTCGAGCAGGGCTACATCCGGGCCCGGGCCAAGCGACTCTGTGGCGCCCATCTGGTGATGGACCTCGTCACCGTCACCGGGACCGAGAACCTGATGATGGCGGCCACCCTGGCCAAGGGCACGACGATCATCCAGAACGCCGCCCGGGAGCCGGAGGTGGTGGACCTCGCCCATTTCCTCGTCAGCCTCGGTGCCGACATCGAGGGGGCCGGCACCGATCGCATCGTCGTCCACGGCGTGGATTCGCTCGGTGGCTGCCGTTACGACATCCTCCCGGATCGCATCGAGACCGGCACCTTCCTGGTGGCTGCGCTCATGACCCGCGGACAGGTACGGCTGAAACAGACACGACCCGAGTTGCTCGAGGCCGTGCTGGCCAAGCTGGCCGAGGCCGGTGCGCGGATCACCTGTGGGGCGGACTGGATCAACATCGACGCGCGCAACAGCGACATCCGCGCGGTGGACATCCACACCCAGCCCTATCCGGGCTTCCCTACTGACATGCAGGCGCAGTTCACGGCGCTGAACAGCGTGGCGAATGGCACGGGCACCATCACGGAATCGGTCTTCGAGAATCGCTTCATGCACGTGCAGGAGTTGCAGCGCATGGGCGCGAGCATCCGTCTGGAGGGCAACACCGCGATCGTCTCCGGGGTGTCACGCCTGACCGCGGCCCCAGTGATGGCCACGGACCTTCGTGCCTCGGCGTCGCTGGTGCTGGCCGGGCTGGTGGCGGACGGTGAAACCCTGGTGGACCGCATCTACCACATCGACCGCGGCTACGAGACCATCGAGGAGAAGCTCGCCCAGCTCGGTGCCATCATCCGTCGCATCCCCTCCCGCACCCCGGCCGTGGTGCCGGCGGCGGCCGCAACTCAGGCAGTGGCCGCACGCCCGACCTGAGCGCTCGCGGGGTTCGGGGTTCCAGGTCCGGGTAGGGAGATTTCGAGATTCGAGGAATGAGCGTCCGCTTTCACCCGGACGCAGAGGAGGAGGTCGCCGCGGCCATTCAGTACTACGAAGACGTGGAACCGGGCCTCGGGCAGAATCTTGCGGTTGAGCTCCATGCGGCGGTCCAGCGTGCCATCGCCAATCCCCGTGCCTGAATGGCCCTCGAAGGGGAAGTCCGCCGCCATTGCTGCGGCGATTTCCGTATGGGGTTTTGTATGCTGAGGAGGATGGCGTGGTTCTGGTTTTGGCAGTGATGCATTTGCATCGCGAATCATGCGACTGGAGGGGGCGGGTGTAGATTGCCAAACAACCCGCCCGGTCCGGACTGCCTCCCTCGTCGCGCCCTTGCGGCGGCACCCGATTGAACAGCGCCTGACCTGGACAGGTAACCAAAGCCAGCGGAAGCGCCGCACATCAGGATGCGCCGCAGATCTCACCACCCACTCTGAAGGGCCCACAGGAAGCCAACTGCATGCTCACCATCGCACTGTCCAAGGGGCGCATCCTCGAGCAGACACTGCCGCTGCTGGCAGCGCTTGGCATCCGGCCGGATGAGGATCTCGCCACCTCGCGCCGGCTCATCCTCGGCACCAGCGACCCGGAGATCCAGTTCGTCGTCATCCGCGCCGCGGACGTACCCACCTACGTCGAATACGGGGCAGCGGATGTAGGGATCGCCGGCAAGGATGTCCTGATGGAGTACCAGGGAACGGGGCTCTACGAGCCGCTCGACCTCGGCATCGCCCGTTGCCGGCTGGTGGTCGCAGGCCGGCCCGGTGGCCTGCCGCAGATGCAACACCCGCGCGTGGCCACCAAGTACCCTCTCATCACCCGTGAGTTCTACGCACGCCGTAACCTCCAGCCGGAACTCATCAAGCTCTACGGCTCGATGGAACTCGCCCCACTGGTCGGACTCGCCGATCGCATCGTGGATCTGGTGGACACCGGGAACACGCTGCGCGCGAACGGTCTGGTGGAGTACGAAACCATCGCCGAGGTGAGCGCCTGGCTGGTGGTCAACAAGGCCTCGATGAAACTCGCGAGCCGGCGCATTCGCACGCTCGTGGATTCCCTCGCCGCCCTCACCGAACAGCAGGGGCAAACTGCCGCATGACCCAGAGCATCACCCGGCTCGCCGCGAGTGAGCCCGATTTCATTCCCCGTCTGGATGCCCTCGTCAACCGCGGCCACGAGTTGCCGGCCGAGGTCCTGATCGGTGCCCGCGACATCGTGGCCGATGTACGGCGGCGCGGCGATGCGGCCCTCGTGGAGTACACCAACCGCTTCGACGCACGCAGCATCCGCCACGCCGCCGAGCTCGAACTCGCGCCGGCCGACTGGCAGGCCGCTGTCGCCCGGGTGGATGGCCAGGTGCGCGCTGCGCTCGAGGCGGCGGCAGCGCGCATCCGGAGCTTCCACGAACGTCAGCTCCAGACCTCCTGGTGCTATCACGATCCGGATGGGACCCTGCTCGGCAC
>DNIF01000038.1 GCA_003485715.1 Gammaproteobacteria bacterium | reverse complement strand
GCAATGCACTCGACGATGCCGAAATGCGCGTAAGCCATGTGCTGCGGGGCGAGGACCATCTGGCCAACACCCCGCGGCAACTGCTGCTGCTCGCCGCCCTGGGGCAGGAGCCCCCCACTTACGCGCACCTGCCACTCGTGCTCGGGGCCGATGGTCGGCCGTTGGCGAAACGCGAGGGTGCCATGACCGTCCAGCAACTGCGCGGCGAAGGCATCCTGCCGCTCGCCCTGTGGAACCTGCTGGCCCGCACCGGCCACCACTACGACGAGGAGGGGCTGCTCGATGTGTCGGCCCTTCAGGCCGGTTTCGAGCTTGCACGCATTGGCCGGGCGGCGGCACATTTCGATCAGGCGAGTCTCGCGCACTGGCAGAAGCAGGCCGTGCTGCAACTCGGGGACGATGCCTTCCGCGCCTGGGCCGGTCTGGACCGGCTGGACGCGGCGGCAGATCCGGCGGCGGTAAGCCTGCTGCGGGAGAACGTCACCCGACCGGAGGAGGCCCGTGCCTGGGTCGCCATATTGCAGGGCGGTGCGCCGCCGCTCGAGGCCGAGGCCGCTGCCTGCGTCGAGGCCGCCGGCCCGGCCTTCTTCGCCGCCGCAATTGGCTGCGTGCACCATCTGCCCCACGATTTCACCGCCTTCACCCGCGATCTTGCCGACGCCACCAGCCAGCGTGGACGTGCCCTGTTCCAGCCCCTGCGTGCCGCCCTGACCGGGCGCCTCGCCGGTCCCGAGATCCCACGGCTGATGACCCTCATCGGCCAGGAGCGGATCCGTCAACGATTCGAGAGATGCATGTGAGCGAACTGCCCGAGGTGTACCTCCACGATTCCCGCTCTGGTGCCCGGCAGCGGCTGGTGCCCATCGAGCCCGGCCATGTGCGCATGTATGTGTGCGGCATGACCGTCTACGACTACTGCCACGTGGGTCATGCCCGTGTGATGGTGGTCTTCGACATGGTCGTGCGCTGGCTGCGCCTGCTCGGCTACCGCGTGACCTACGTCCGCAACATCACCGACATCGACGACAAGATCATCCGTCGGGCGCAGGAGAACGGTGAGGAAATCCATGCCCTCACCGAGCGCTTCATCATGGCCATGGATGAGGATGCGGCGCGTCTTGGTGTGCTGAAACCGGATCTCGAGCCGCGCGCCACGGAGCACATCGACGGCATCATCGCCATGGTGGAGCGGCTCATCGAGCGCGGCCATGCCTATGGCGCGGACAATGGCGATATCTACTTCGAGGTGGCGAGCTTCGCAGCCTACGGCAGCCTGTCGGGCAGGCGTCTGGAGGAGTTGCAGGCGGGTGCCCGCGTGGAGATCGATGAGCGCAAGCGCGCACCGCTGGATTTCGTGCTCTGGAAGGCCGCGAAACCGGGCGAACCGAGCTGGGACTCGCCCTGGGGCCCGGGGCGGCCTGGCTGGCACATCGAGTGCTCGGTGATGTCTACCTGCTGTCTCGGTGAGCATTTCGATCTGCACGGTGGTGGTCTCGATCTTCAGTTCCCGCATCACGAGAACGAACTCGCGCAGAGTGTGGGGGCTAACGGCAAGCCCTTCGTGAACCTCTGGATGCATAACGGCTTCGTGCGGGTGGACGACGAGAAGATGTCGAAGTCCCTCGGCAATTTCTTCACCGTGCGTGACGTGCTCGAGCGCTATCACCCTGAGGAATTGCGCATGCTCATCCTGCAGAGCCACTACCGCAGCCCGCTCAACTACAGCGAGACCAACCTGGAACTTGCGCGCGCCGCACTACAGCGCTGCTACACGGCGTTGCGTGGCCTCGAACCCGCCAATGTGGAGGGTGGCGCGCCCGATACAGAGGGTAGCGACCACTGGCTCCGGTTCAGCGCGGCGATGAGTGACGACTTCAACACGCCAGAGGCCTTTGCTGTCGTCTTCGAGGTCGTCCGTGAACTCAATCGGGCACGTGACGAGGCAGACGCCCCGGCGATCATCCGGGCGGCCAGCACCCTGCGCCGCATGGGGGATGCCCTTGGTCTGCTGGGCCAACAACCGGAGGCCTATCTCAAGGGAGGCGCCACCGACTCCACCACGGTTGCCGAGATCGAGGCGCTGATCGTCGCGCGCAATGAGGCGCGCGCACGCCGGGACTGGGCCGCGGCGGATCGGGTGCGCGATGAACTCGCCCAGCGCGGCATCGTGCTGGAGGACGCCGCAGGCAGCACCACCTGGCGTCGCGGTTGATCAGCGCTGACGAGCGGGAGTCGCGTTCCTCAGAACGAGGCCCGTGGCGTCTTCTGCTCTGGGCATCGGCTGGGTCGTGCCCCTCGTGGCGAACGTCTGTCATGGGCAGCAAGCCAGCATCTGGCCCCGGAGGTGGGAGATGTCAGTGGGCAAGGCCTGAGGGGCAGGCAGATGATTGACCATCAGCGGCCCGCTTGCTTATGCTCTCGCGCCTTCGCGGCAAGGTGCCTTTTTCCGGAACCGGGGGGGTATAGCGTAGTCTGGTAGATCGGAAGAGCACACGGTCGAAC
>DNIF01000073.1 GCA_003485715.1 Gammaproteobacteria bacterium | reverse complement strand
TCGCCCAGATCCCGGGCGGCGGCAGTGGCTTCTTCGATACCGCGCGCCTGTCGCTCTTGATCGACCCGGGCCTCGCGACCAATTACCTCAACTTCGACTTCGCCTTCGGCACCAACGAACTCGGCATCACCACCGATCGCGTCGGCATCTTCGTCAATGGCGTGTACCACTGGCAGTTGGCCAATACCCCCTTCAACCAGTTCCACCCCTGGGCCGCGGGCGCCGGATCCGGTTTCGGCTTCGGCACCAACATCTACCCGCAGGGCAACGTGCTCGACTACCCGTCGCTGACGCTCTCGATCCTCCTCGAGCAGCCGGGCAGCCCGATCACGCTGGACTTCCTGGTCGCGGACGTCACCGATGGCGGGATCGACACGGCCATCCTCATCGGCAACCTGAACGGCTCGCTCACACCCACCGGCACCATGCTGCAGCCGATCCCGGTGCCGGCCGCCGTGTGGCTGTTCGCGTCCGGCCTGGCGGGCCTGTCGCTGTCGCGTCGTCGCAAGGCCTGATCGCGGCCTGTTCGAGGGCCGGGTGCAGCGCCCGGCCCTTTTTCTTGCGCGGCCCCGTCAACCCCGCGCACGTCTGTCGTTCCCGTGACACACCCGTAATGCCCGCGCAGGCGGGAATCCAGCCCCGCCCGCCCACCGGCTATCCCCGCAGCCTGCCCTCGCGCGGGCCGAGGCAGGCGCGACGAACCGCGCAGCCGGGTGCTGAAGGAAGCCCGTACTTGGGTCCCAGTGGCCGCCGCACCCATAATGCAGCGGTGAGAGTCTGAGCACGCCCGCGAGCGCTGCCACCCGGACACGCCTCTCCCGGAGTCTTCCATGAGCGAGGACGAAGAACTCTTCCGCGCCTCCGTGCGCGATGTGCGTCGTCTGAAGCACGACCGCGTGGAATCCCGGCCACCCGCTCCGCCCCCGATCCCACGGCAGCGCGAGGCCGAGATCGAACAAGCGCGGGCCGACATGCTGAGCGACCTCTACGACCCGCGTGACCTCGCCACAGGCGACGAACTCGATTACGCCCGGCCCGGGCTCGACCGCAACACCCTGCGCCGGTTGCGTGGCGGCCGCTACAGCCTCCAGGGTGAGCTGGACCTGCACGGCTGCCGGGTGGACGAGGCACGCGGGCAGGTCGCGCGTTTCCTGGCCGAGGCCACTGCCCGTGGCCTGCGCTGCGTGCGCATCATCCACGGCAAGGGCTACCGCTCACCCGACGGGGCATCGATCATCAAGCGCAAGCTGGACGCCTGGCTGCGCCACAACGGGCACGTGCTGGCCTATTGCCCGGCACGCCCGGTGGACGGTGGGTCCGGGGCAGTCTACGTGCTGCTGGTGCGCGCATGACGCCTTGAACTCAGGTGCGCGCTGCGCGTGATGCTGTTCTTGTCATCGCGTGTTCTTGTCACTATGTGGCGACATTTCCTGCCGCGTGGCCAGCGTGCTTGCCCGGCCCGTGCCTGATCATGCACTGCCAGATCGTGCTGGCATCCCGATGCCTCGGGCACTTGCGGCCATCAGCCCGCCACGAGCCCCGGTCGGACGCGCAATCCCGTAGCTGGCACATTTCCCGCTTAGTACTCCACGACCCGCCACTGTCTCGAGCCTCCTGCTCGAGCGGCCTCGCTGATGGAGAGCAAGTTCTTGCCCGCCGCCACGATCCACCTTGGCCTCATGCGCACCCAGCTTCGCGATGGGCATAACCTCGCAAGCACACTTCTGACCCTGTTCGCGGCTCTCCTCATGCTGGGATGGGGGTGGCCGTTAGGGCCCGTCGTCCCGCTTGCGATCTGCGGAGTCGCCCTGCTTCTGCTGCTGCAGCTCCGTCTGGTGGGTCGCTCGTCCGGGTTAGAGCAGACGCAGCACCCGGTGTCGCCGACCCGCGCACGCCGCGACCTGCGCCACTTTCCGGCGAAACCGATGCCACAACTTTCTCCTCCCCCCACCGTCTCCCGATCGCCAAGACCCGAGGCAAAGTCCGCTGCAAGCGCCCGCGTAAGCCGCGCCGCCACGACCGCTCGAACGGAAGCGCTCACGGCCACACGCCGCGCTCCGCTGCAAGGGCTGGCGCAGTCTCAGGGTGATCATCACTTTCTGTTCGAGTGTCGCCGCCATTTCGCCTTGCGCTGGCAGGGTCTGGTCGCCGACATGGAAGAGGCTTGGTCGCGTCGTGACCTGGGCGCGCTGCGCTGGGCGCTCTACCAACTCCGCGTGCAGAGCACACTATGGGGCGTGCAGCCGCTCGGTGGCGAGGCGCGCGCACTTGAGGGGCTGTTGGAACATACCGGTACCGTGGGCTTCGATATCCGCTGTGAGCGTGCCCTGGCCCGTCTACGCGCCCTCAGTGAGGGGCGCCAGGAGGAAGTCGACCAGGGGCTGTGCTGAGCAACAGCGCGACGGCGTGAGCCTCGATGCCCTCGCGACGACCAACAAAGCCCATGCCCTCGGTGGTGGTGGCCTTCACGTTGACCTGAGCCGGAGCGCAGTCGAGGTCCGCCGCCAGCCGCTCCCGCATCAACGCGATGTGCGGGGCCAGCTTCGGTGCCTGAGCCGCGATGGTGAGATCCACGTTGCCGATCACGTAACCCTGACTGCGCATCAGGCCGACCACGTGCCGCAGCAAGTGGCGACTGTCCACGCCCGCGAAGGCGGGGTCCGTGTCGGGGAAATGCTTGCCGATGTCACCCTGGCCAAGGGCCCCGAGGATGGCGTCGCAGAGCGCGTGAATGGCGACATCGCCATCGGAATGCGCCGCCATGCCCAACTCGTACTCGATCTCCACCCCGCCCAAAACCAGACGGCGACCGGGGGCGAAGCGATGGGCGTCATAACCGTGTCCGATGCGCATGAACTGACTCCTTCCTTCGATGGCTCCACCGCACTCGGCGCGACCCGTACTGCTTGCCACGGGTCGCGTGATTGCCACTCCTTCACGTCATCCCCGCCCCTCACGTCATCCCCGCCCCTCACGTCATCCCCGCGCCTCACGTCATCCCCGCGCAGGCGGGGATCCAGTCCCGGGTGCGGCAAAGACGCTGGATTCCTGTCTCTGCGCCAACGACGGCGAGGTTTGCGCGAGGATGCTGGCGGCAGTCCGCAGGTCCTCCGGCCGCGTGACCTTGAGGTTGCTCGCGCTACCCTCGACGAGCAGCGGCGCGTGACCGGCGAGTTCCATGGCCTGCGCCTCGTCCGTCACCACCAGACCGCGAGCACGTGCCGCCAGCAGTGCCGAGCGCAGTGCGCCCAGGCGAAACATCTGCGGGGTCAGGGCGTGCCAGACCGGATGGCGATCGATGGTCGCAGCCACGCGGCCGTGGCCGTCGTCTCGTTTCAGGGTGTCTCGAGCCGGCATGGCCAGCAGACCACCCACCGGATCGTCCAGACAGCGTTCGATGAGTCGATCAAGGTCGCCCAGCGGCAGACAGGGACGCGCCGCATCGTGCACGAGCACCCAGTCCGATGGATCCAGATGCGCCACGCAGTACTCCAGCCCGGCCAGCACGGAGTCGCAGCGTTCGGCCCCTCCGGGGGCCCGCGCCACCCGTGGGTCATGACTTATCGCCAGGGAGTCGAAGGTGGTGTCGGACGGTGCCAGGACCACGCAGACGCGCGCGATCCGGTTGTTTGCGAGCAGCGCATCCAGGGTCCACTCCATGAGCACGCGCCCGGCCAGGGCCAGGTATTGCTTGGGCTGCTCCGTGCCCATACGCCGCCCCACCCCGGCTGCGGGCACCACGGCGAACACCCTCGCTTGCGTCATGGCCAGGCCGGTCACTCGGCGGCATCGCCGCCGCCGGGGCGCGGGCCCAACACGTGGAAGAACACCTCGTCGGCGCGCACGAGGCCGAGTTCGCTGCGCGCGAGTTCTTCCACCGCAGCGACGCCCACCTTGAGATCCGCAACCTCGGCCGCGAGCGCCCGGTTGCGTTCCCGCAGGTGGGAGTTCTCGGCGATCTGCTGCTCTGTGGCCGCCTCGAGGCTCCGCAGCGTCCCGAGGCCACCCTCACCCCGCCATAAGGCCCACTGGGCAAGCCCCAGCAAAGCCGCGAGACAGATCAGGACACGCGCCATGGAGCCGTTGGCGCGCGCTCAGCGGGCGAGCTGGTAGAAGGCGGCTCGCCCGGGATAACAGGCATTCGGGCCGAGTTCATCCTCGATGCGCATCAGGCGGTTGTACTTCGCGATGCGATCAGAGCGAGACAGCGATCCGGTCTTGATGAAGCCGCAGTTCGTCGCTACCGCAAGATCGGCGATGGTGGTGTCCTCCGTCTCCCCCGAGCGATGTGATACCACCGCCGTGTAGCCCGCCCGACGCGCCATATCGATGGCGGCCAGTGTCTCTGAGAGGGTGCCGATCTGATTCACCTTGATCAGAATCGAGTTGGCCACGCCCTCACGGATCCCTCGCTCGAGCATCCGGGTGTTGGTCACGAAGAGGTCGTCGCCCACCAGTTGCACGCGGTCACCGAGCCGTTCGCTGAGGAGCTTCCAGCCCGCCCAGTCGTTCTCGCCCATGCCATCCTCGATGGACAGGATGGGGTAGCGGTCACACCAGCTTGCGAGCAGATCGGTGAACTCAGCGGCGTCCAGGCTGCGACCCTCCGAAGCCAGGTGGTAGAGCCCATCGCGGCAGAATTCGGAACTGGCGACGTCCAGAGCCAGGACCACGTCGGCACCGGCACGGAAGCCGGCATCTTCAATGGCCTGCAGGATCACCTCGATGGCGGCCTCGTTCGACGGCAGATCCGGTGCGAAGCCACCCTCGTCCCCGACCGCGGTAGCGGCACCACGCGCCTTGAGCACGGCCTTCAGGGCCTGGAAGACCTCCGCGCCGCAGCGCACCGCCTCGCGCAGGCTGGCGGCGCCCACCGGTACGATCATGAACTCCTGAAAATCGACGTTGTTGTCCGCGTGCGCGCCACCATTGATGATGTTCATCAAAGGCACCGGCATGCTGTAAGCGCCACTGCCACCGCCGAGGTAGCGGTAGAGCGGCAGTCCGACCACATCCGCGGCAGCTCGGGCCGCAGCCAGTGAGACGGCGAGCAGGGCATTGGCCCCGAGTCGGGACTTGTTCGGCGTGCCGTCCAGTTCGATGAGCGTGCGATCGATCCCGGCCTGGTCGATGACATCAATGCCGACCAGGGCGTCGCGGATCTCGCCCTCCACATGACTCACGGCGCGCAGAACACCCTTGCCCTTGAAGCGCGCCGCATCACCGTCGCGCAGTTCCACCGCCTCGTGCTCGCCGGTCGAGGCCCCGGAGGGTACGGCGGCGCTGGCGACGACACCCTCCTCCGTCGTGACGCTCGCGTAGACGGTCGGCATGCCGCGGGAGTCCAGGATCTCGCAGGCGGAGACATCGATGATTTCGGTCATGGAGGGCGTTTCCTCGCTGGGTTCACGCGCCGGGCGCGCAGGCGGGACGGTGGTGGTTCCTGGCTATTGGCCGCGCTTCACAGAGGGTGACGCTTGGCCAGCACATCGAGTTCGCGTAGCACGCCAAGCAGTTCGGGCATGGCATCCAGTGGCCACGAGTTGGGGCCATCACTCAAGGCCTCCTCAGGACGCGGGTGTGTCTCCATGAAGATCCCGGCAACACCGACGGCGGCGGCGGCACGGGCGAGAACCGGCACGAATTCGCGCTGCCCTCCCGAGCGCCCGCCCAACCCGCCGGGCTGCTGCACCGAATGAGTAGCATCGAACACTACCGGGCAACCCGTGTCGCGCAGCACGATGAGACTCCGCATGTCCGACACCAGCGCATTGTAGCCAAAGCTGACGCCTCGCTCGCATACGAGCAGACGATCATTGCCGGTCGCACGCGCCTTCGCCACGACGTGGGTCATGTCCCAGGGCGCCAGAAACTGGCCCTTCTTGATGTTGACCGGCAGGCCCAGGGCCGCAACCCGCTGGATGAAATTGGTCTGGCGACACAGGAAGGCGGGGGTCTGCAACATATCGACCACCGTCGCGACCTCGTCGAGCGGCGTGTCCTCGTGGACATCGGTCACCACCGGCACGCCGATCTGCCGCCGCACCTCGTCGAGGATGCGCAGGCCCTGCTCGATACCGAGGCCGCGGAACGATTCAGCCGAAGTGCGGTTGGCCTTGTCGTATGAGGCCTTGAAGACGAAGGGAATGCCAAGCGCGCTGGTCATCGCTGCGAGGCGCCCGGCGATGTCGAGCGTGATGCCCTCCCCCTCGACTACACAGGGGCCGGCGATGAGGAAGAAGGGCGCGTCGCCACCGATCTCGAGACCTGCGATGTTCATCAGCTCGCCTCCGCAGCCGCGAGCAGATCCCGCTGCCGACAGGCCGCGGCGAGGTACTGCGCGAAGAGCGGGTGGCCATCACGCGGGGTGGAGGTGAACTCCGGATGGAACTGCACACCCACGAACCAGGGATGATCCGGCACCTCGATGATCTCCACCAGTTGCCCATCGGTCGAGCGACCCGAGATGCGCAAACCCGCGTTGGTGAGCGGCCCCACGTAGCGGGGATTGAACTCATAGCGATGGCGATGACGCTCCACGATGAGTTCGCGTCCGTAGGCCGCACGCACGACCGAGTCCTCCTCGAGCCGGCACTGCTGCCCACCGAGGCGCATGCTGCCACCCTTGTCGGAGAGTTCGCTGCGACGTTCGACCGCCCCTTCCTGGGTGGTCCACTCCGTGATGAGGGCGATTACCGGGTGGGGTGTTTCTGGATTGAACTCGGTGCTGTGCGCGCCAGCGAGGCCGGCCACATTGCGCGCGAAATCGATGCAGGCCACCTGCATGCCGAGGCAGATGCCGAGATAGGGCACTCGATGCTCGCGTGCGTAGCGGGCGGTCAGGATCTTGCCCTCGATACCGCGCGCGCCGAAGCCACCAGGAACCAGGATCCCGTGACAGTTCGCCAGCCGCTCGAGGCCCTGGCGCTCGAGTTCCTCGGAATCGACGTAATCCACTACCACCCGGGTGCGATGCCTGATCCCGGCGTGTACCAGCGCCTCCGAGAGCGACTTGTAGGATTCCGTGAGGTCCATGTACTTGCCGACCATGGCGATGCGCACCTCGCCCTCCGGATGCAGCACGGCATCCGCCACCGCTTCCCACTCGTTCAGATCGGCCGGTGGCAAGGAGAGTCCGAAGCGCTCGCAGACGTAGGCATCCAGACCCTGCTCATGCAGCATCATGGGGATCCGATAGATGCTGCTGACATCCGGCATGGAGATGACGGCGCGCTGCTCCACGTTGGTGAACAGTGCGATCTTCGTAGCCTCCGAGGCCGGCAACTCCC
>DNIF01000063.1:1543-2735 GCA_003485715.1 Gammaproteobacteria bacterium | reverse complement strand
ACAAGCTCGAGCGCCTGCTGGTAGTCAACGAGGCCTTCGAGCTCAAGGGCCTGATCACCGTCAAAGACATCCGCAAACAGCTCAACTTCCCCAATGCCGCGCGCGACGCCGTCGGCCACTTGCGCGTCGGCGCCGCCGTGGGGGTGGGGGCCGGGACCGAGGAGCGGGTCGAGCTGCTGGTGCGCGCCGGCGTCGATGCGATCGCAGTTGACACCGCACACGGCCACAGCAGGGGCGTGCTGGAGCGGGTGCGCTGGATCAAGCAACATTACCCGCAGGTGCAGGTGATCGGCGGCAACATCGCCACCGGGGCGGCGGCGCGTGCTCTGGTAGAGGCCGGGGCCGACGGCGTCAAGGTCGGGATCGGGCCGGGCTCGATCTGCACCACGCGCATCGTGACCGGGGTCGGGGTGCCGCAGATCACCGCCATCGACAACGTGGCCAGCGCGCTGCTGGGCACCGGTGTGCCCCTGATCGCCGACGGCGGCGTGCGCTACAGCGGCGACATCGCCAAGGCCATTGCCGCCGGAGCCAGCAGCGTGATGATGGGTGGCGTCTTCGCCGGCACCGAAGAAGCGCCGGGCGAGATCGTGCTCTACCAAGGCCGCAGCTACAAGAGCTACCGTGGCATGGGTTCGATCGGCGCCATGCAGCAGGGCAGCGCCGACCGCTACTTCCAGGAATCGAGCAGCGGCAACCCGAATGCCGACAAGCTCGTCCCCGAAGGCGTAGAAGGCCGTGTGCCCTACAAAGGCTCGGCGGTGTCGATTTTGTTCCAGATGGCCGGTGGCCTGCGCGCCGCCATGGGTTACTGCGGCTGCGCCAGCATCGCCGCGCTGCACGCGCGGTCCGAGTTCGTCGAGATCACCGCGGCGGGGGTGCGTGAAAGCCACGTCCACGACGTGCAAATCACCAAGGAAGCGCCGAATTACCGGGCGGAATGAGGGCCATGCTCCACGACCACATCCTGATCCTCGACTTCGGCTCCCAAGTCACGCAACTGATCGCGCGCCGGGTGCGCGAGGCGCATGTGTATTGCGAAGTTCACCCCTGCGACGTGAGCGACGACTGGCTGCGCCAGTATGCTGCCGACGGCCGCCTGAAGGGCATCATCCTCTCGGGCAGCCACGCCAGCGTCTATGAAACCGAGGACCGGGCCCCGCAGGCGGTGTTCGAGCTCGGCCTGCCGGTG
>DNIF01000063.1:0-1194 GCA_003485715.1 Gammaproteobacteria bacterium | reverse complement strand
TGGGAATCTGCTACGGCATGCAGACCATGGCGCAGCAGTTGGGTGGCCAGGTGCAGGGTTCGGCGCAGCGCGAGTTCGGCTACGCCGAGGTGCGTGCGCGCGGCCACAGCGCCTTGCTGAGCGAGCTGGCCGACTTCCACACTCCAGAAGGGCACGGCATGCTCAAGGTCTGGATGAGCCACGGCGACAAGGTGACGGCGCTGCCGCCGGGCTTCAAGCTCATGGCCAGCACCGATGCCTGCCCGATTGCCGGCATGGCCGACGAGGCGCGGCACTTCTACGGGGTGCAGTTTCACCCCGAAGTCACGCACACGGTGCAGGGCCGCGCCCTGCTGGAGCGCTTCGTGCTCGGGATCTGCGCCGCCCGTGCGGACTGGGTCATGCGCGAGCACATCGAGGAAGCGGTGCAGCGCGTCCGCGCCCAGGTCGGCGACGAGGGGGTGATCCTGGGCCTCTCGGGCGGGGTCGATTCCTCGGTGGCGGCGGCCCTGATCCAGCGCGCCATCGGCAATCAGCTCACCTGCGTCTTCGTCGATCACGGCTTGCTGCGCCTGCACGAAGGCGATCAGGTGATGGAGATGTTCGCCGAGCGGCTGCACGTGCAGGTGCTGCGCGTCGATGCCAGCGCCTTGTTTTTGCGCGAGCTCGCCGGCGTTGCCGACCCGGAGCAAAAACGCAAGATCATTGGCCGCCTGTTCGTCGAGGTGTTCAAGGCCGAGGCCGCCAAACTAACTGCAAGTGGAACTTCAAAAACTTCTGCCAAGTGGTTGGCCCAGGGCACGATTTACCCAGACGTGATCGAGTCTGGTGCGGCCAGGAGCAAAAAGGCGGTGAGCATCAAGAGCCACCACAACGTCGGCGGTCTGCCCGAACAGCTCGGCCTCAAGCTGCTGGAGCCGCTGCGCGATCTGTTCAAGGACGAGGTGCGCGAGCTCGGCCTGGCGCTCGGTTTGCCGCACGCCATGGTCTATCGGCACCCCTTCCCCGGGCCGGGGCTGGGGGTGCGCATTCTGGGCGAGGTGCGGCCCGAGTACGCCGACTTGCTGCGCCGCGCCGACGCGATTTTCATCGAGGAACTGCGCTCGACCATCGAGCCGCACAGCGGCAAGAGCTGGTACGAGCTCACCAGCCAGGCTTTCGCCGTGTTTGTGCCGGTCAAGGGCGTGGGCGTGATGGGCGACGGCCGCGAGTACG
>DNIF01000249.1 GCA_003485715.1 Gammaproteobacteria bacterium | reverse complement strand
AACTTCGAGAAATACCGCTACGGCACCGGCGTCGACATCGATCCGAGTCTGGTCCGTCAGGTGGACGTGCTGCGCGGTGCCGCCACGCTCACCGAGGGCTCCGGCGCACTCGGCGGAGCGGTGCTCATCGAGACGCTCGATGCCAACGATCTGCTCAGGGACGACGAGCGCTGGGGTGGAGAGCTGCGTTTTACCCACGGCGCCAATGATCGCTCCCAGCAACTCATCGGTAACTTCTATGCGCGCCCGGTCGAGTGGCTCGATCTGTTGGTGAGTCAGGTCAATCGCAATGGTGAGGATTTCCGACTACCAGGCGGCGAGACGCTGCCCAACTCCTCCGAGAACGTCACGTCAGGGCTCTACAAGATCGAGGCGACAGGCAGTCGCGGATTCGCCAGCCTGCTCCACCGCGAGGGCACCTTCGCGGGCCTGCAACCCCTGGACGCCACCGGTGGTGGCCCCGGCATCTTCGGGCTCGTGCGCCGGGAAACCAGCGAGGACTCGCAGGCGTTCCAATGGGAATGGAAGCCCATCTCCTGGATCAATCTCACGGGCAGCGTGGGCCAGACGCAGAAGAACGTGACTGACCTTGGCAGCCGACTCGCTGGCGGCGGTGACGACTTCTTCGACTTCGACATCCAGACGCTCGATGTACGCAATCGCAGCGTCTGGGGCCTCGGGTCCTTCGGTGGTGAACTGCGTTTCGGATTCCAGGGTAACCAGGAGGCCCGCGACACCCTGCGCGTGACGCGCGATGCCCGCCGCAGCGTGAACATGTCGCAGCCACCCGGGAGCAAGCGCGCCTTCGGCGGCTTCGTCGAACACGCACTCGACTGGCAGGACCTGCGTCTGACCACAGCCCTGCGCGTGGATCGCTACCAGGTGAACGCAGCGGGGCCTACGGTCGATCTGCTGCGCGCGCAGGGCTCGGCGGAGGAACTCGCTTTCGTGCGAATGTCTCCCGGTGCGGGCGTCGAGTACGTGCCGGGCGGTGGCCGTCTCACCCTCTTTGCAGACTGGTTCGAGGCCTTCCGCCCGCCCCTCATCGATGAATTCTTCACCGCCGGGGCCTTTTCACGCTGTCAGCTCTTCAGTCAGTTCATCCCGCGCCCAGATCCGCCCGCAGGCCCACCCGTGGCACCCAGGCGTGCACAGTTCCCACCGGGATTTTCCGGCACGACGGCCTTCATGGCTGCCATGGACGCCCACCTGCTGGCGCTCGACGCCTATCTCGCCGCCCTCGACACCTTCCTGGCCGCAGATGCGGCCTGGCCGACCCAGCCACTCGCGCGCGCCAACGCGATCTGCGGTGACGCCTATGTGCCCGAAGAGGCGCACAACTACGAGGTGGGCGCGAGCTGGCTCGGTGACGGCCTGCTTCGCGACGGCGATCACCTCTTCGCCAAGCTGACCTTCTATCGATCAGATGTACGCAACACGCTTGAATCCATCTTCGAGGACGCGGTGACTGGTGCCATCACCCAACCGGGCATCGAACGACGAGAAGGCATGGAGTTCGAGCTCAACTACGAGACCGGCGGCTGGAGTTTCGGCCTCACCGGCACGACCATCAATGGCTTCTTCGATCTCGGTCAGGCCTACTTCACGCGCAACTCCAACCCGGATCTCCTGCGCTTCACCACTCCGGCCGATCGCGGCCCGCAACCACTGTTCGATCTCCCCGGCGACGTGCTGCAAGTCATGCTGCAACGCCGCTTCGGTGCGAGCTTCACAGCGGGTTATCGCATCCGCGCCAATGGTCCCCGACTGGTGGTGGTTGGCGCTCGGCCGGACTGCCCCTTCATTCTGCCGATCTGCAACATTTACGACACCGAGCCCGGCTTCGTGCTCCACTCCATCAACGCGGCGTGGAACCCCGACCCGCATGTGTCGGTGCAGATCACGGTCGACAACCTGACTGACACCACCTATCGGCTACCCGGATTCGCCGGTGGTGTCGGTGCCACGGCACCCGGACGCAGCGCCATCGTCACCTTTGGCGTGCGCTTCTGAGAGGAAAGGTCACAGCGTCATCCCGCACGTCACCCTGTCATTCCTGCACGTCACAGCGTCATCCCCGCGCGCCAAATCGTCATCCCCGCGCGTCACAGCGTCATCCCCGCGCAGGCGGGGATGACGGAGTGGGAGGCAGTGCTGTCAGAGCAGCCTCAGATCGGGGCGAGCGCGAGCGCGGGATAGTCGATGTAACCGACAGGGCCGGGCGTGTACCAGGTGGCCATGTCGGATCTGGCAAGCGGGGCACCGAGACGCAGACGGGTAACCAGATCGGGATTGGAGATGAATGGGCGACCCAAGGCCACGGCATCGATGAGACCGGCGGCGATAGCGGCGTCGGCCTCCGCCGCCGTGTAGCCCACGTTGCCCACCAGCACGCCCTCGAAACACTCGCGCGCCGGACTGAGCACATCACCCTTCTGGATGCCGAGGATGTCCCCACGCATGAAGTCCAGGAAGGCGATGCCGCGCTCGGACAAGGCACGCGCCACGTAGCGAGTCAGGGCTACAGGATCGCTGTCCTGCATGGAGTTGTAGCTGTTGAGCGGTGAGATGCGCACGGCCACGCGACCGGCACCCCACTCCGCGATCACGGCATCGACCACCTCGAGCAGCAGACGGGCGCGCTGCGCGATGGGACCACCCCACGGACCGCTGCGCTGATTGCTGCCGTCGCGCAGGAATTCATCGAGCAGATAACCGTTCGCGCCGTGAACTTCCACCCCGTCGAACCCAGCCTCGCGTGCGTTGCGGGCGGCCACGACGAAGGCCGCAACGATACCGGGCAACTCTGCGTCGGTGAGTTCACGCGGCACGACGTAGGGTGACTTGCCTGAGGGCGTGTGGACCTCACCGTCGATGGCGATGGGGCTTGGAGCTACGGGCTGTGCGCCGTCGTTCATGAGCGGATGGCAGGCGCGACCGCCATGCCAGAGTTGCAACATGATGCGCCCGCCCTCGGCGTGCACGGCGTCGGTGACACGGCGCCAGCCGGCCACCTGCGCGGCCGAATGGATCCCCGGCTCGCTCCAGAAGGCCGAGTTGCCGGCCTGAACCATGGTTGCCTCGGCGATGATGAGCCCGGCCCCGGCACGCTGCCGGTAGTACTCGACCATGAGTTCACCGGGCACGTGTTGCGGCTCGGCGCGGCAGCGAGTGAGCGGGGACATGATGAGCCGGTTGGGCAGTGACAGCGTACCGGCCGTGATCGGCGCGAGAAGAGATTGCATGGCGAGACCTCCGGGGAGCGGCTTCAGGGCGAACCGAGGCAGCCTGCCAGATTTCAGCAGGAGTGGCAGCCGGGGGGCGTGGGGGCTTGTCAGGGAGAAACGCGGGCGCGGCGGCGTGACTGCAAGCGGAGTGAAGCAGAATCCGGGCGTGCCGGCCGGGCCGGGATGGCGTCCCCACGGGGATTCGAACCCCGGTCGCCTCCGTGAAAGGGAGGTGTCCTAGGCCTCTAGACGATGGGGACGTCGTGACCGCAAGGGTCCGGAAGAAACCCGGACCAGGATGGTGGAGCCAGCGAGGATCGAACTCGCGACCTCTACAATGCCATTGTAGCGCTCTCCCAGCTGAGCTATGGCCCCATCGCGGAGCGCGGATTCTGGTCCTGCCCCGGAGACCTGTCAACCACCGGCCGCAGTCAACGACGTCTGGGTCCGAGCCGATTGGCGTGTCTCCGCGCCCAGGCCAAGGCCCCCGCACAGGCCAACTGGCGGATGCGGATCACGCGCCAAGCAGTCGCCGGGCCAGCAGGGACCACAGGTCGCGACGACCATCCACGATGAGGTAGATGACGACCTGCCTGTTGAGGACACGGTAGATGGCCCGGTAGGGCTTGAACATCGTTTGCCGATAATCCTTGATGCCCAGCGCGACCAATTCCCTCGGATAACTGCCTTGTTCAGGAGACTGTGCCAGGCCCTGCACGACATCCAGCAATCAGTCGATCACGTGATCAGCGTTTGCCGGGCTGTCGAACTCGGCGATTCGGTCTTGCCACAACCATCAGGCCTCTCCAGTAGGCGTGTTCACACCCGCTCGATTACCGACCCAGGCGAGGGCGTGATCGATGCGTGGGAGGGTGCGCGTGGGACCGAGCAGGGCCAGGGTGGCGTCGATGGGTGGCGACACACCACCACCGCTCACGGCCACGCGCAGTGGTTGGGCGACCTTGCCCATTCCCAGGCCAAAGGCCGCTGCCTGTGCTTCGACCACGGCATGCACGGCGGCCGTGGTCCATTCCGGCAACGCCTGCAGGGCCGCGCGCAAGGCCAGCAGCACAGGCCGCGCCTCGGCACCGAGATTCTTCGCCGCGGCCTTCTCCTCGAACACCGTCGGTGCCTCGAAGAAGAAGCGGCTGGCCAGGGCCATCTCCTTCAGCGTCTTCGCCCGTTCGCGCTGGCATTCGATGATCCCGGCCAGCGCGGGTCCGGTTGCAGGGTCGATATTGAGCGCACGCAACTGCTCGGCGAAGGGTTCCAGCAGGCGCTCCATCGGCGAAGTCTTGATGTAGTGCTGGTTGAGCCACAGGAGCTTGTCCGGATTGACCGCGGCAGCGGACTTGCTCAGCGCATCCAGGTCGAAGGCCTCGATCATCTGCTCGATGGAGAAGATCTCCTGATCGCCGTGCGACCAGCCGAGACGCACGAGGTAATTCAGCAGCGCCTCCGGCAGATAGCCCTCCTGCCTGTACTCGAGCACGCTCACTGCGCCGTGGCGCTTGGATAGCTTGCGACCATCCGGCCCGAGGATCATCGGCACATGCGCATAAACGGGTGCGGAAGCCCCGAGTGCCGCCAGGATGTTCATCTGGCGCGGCGTGTTGTTGAGGTGGTCGTCACCGCGGATGACGTGCGTCACACCCATGTCGAAGTCGTCCACCACCACACAGAGGTTGTAGGTGGGCGTGCCATCGCTGCGCGCGATGATGAGATCATCGAGTTCGGCGTTCTCGAAGACCACACCGCCATGGATCGCGTCGCGCACCACCACGGCCCCTTCGGTTGGATTGCACAGGCGCACCACGGGCGCTGGCGCTGCCGCCGGTGGTGCTGTGAGTTGGCGGCAGCGGCCGTCGTAGCGCGGCTTCTCCTTGCGCGCCATCTGGCCGGTGCGCATCTCCTCCAGGGTCTCGCGCGAACAGTAACAATGGTAGGCGTGGCCGGATGCGAGCATCTGCGCCACCACCTCGCGATAGCGATCAAAGCGCTGGGTCTGGAAATAAGGCCCCTCGTCCCACGCGAGACCCAGCCACGCCATGCCTTCCAGGATTACCTGCACGGCCTCGGGGGTCGAGCGCTCGAGATCCGTATCCTCGATGCGCAGAATGAAGCGGCCACCATGACGGCGTGCGTAGAGCCACGAGAACAACGCCGTGCGCGCGCCCCCGATGTGCAGCATGCCGGTGGGACTGGGGGGGAAGCGGGTGACGATGGTCATGCGGCGCGGGTTCTCGTGGGGATGGTCGGGGCCTTGGGTAGCAGCAACCCGGGCGACGGCGGCCGCGGAGTATAGCAATCGGTCTTACGGCACCCGGCTGCGGCACCAGCAGCAGGAACCCGCCACCTGCGCCCGGTGCGGGCGTAGATTGACCGCCCCGGAAGCGCGCGCCTAGAATCCGGCCCTCGCGTCATGGCCCCACGGGCGATTAGCTCACCGGTAGAGCACTCCCTTCACACGGGAGGGGTAGCAGGTTCGATCCCTGCATCGCCCACCATCGCCGACGCGTCCCAGAGGCGCACCTGGTCCGACTTGGCGCGCATCAAGGCACCATCGCCTCCTGATCTCGATGGCTTCCTCGTCACGGCGATAGCCGCTTCGCCTCCCGGCCCTTCCGCCCCGAGCCCAGCGACCGGCTATGCTGCACCGCGCCCCGC
>DNIF01000250.1 GCA_003485715.1 Gammaproteobacteria bacterium | reverse complement strand
AGGTGATGTCGAAAAAGGCCTGGTTTTCAATGATCCAACCGTACTCCGGCACTTCAATGAAGACCGGGGCACCATCGAAAACCCGCGCGAGCATCTCAAGGAAGCGATGCGGCCGCGAAATGTGCTCCAGCACGTGTCGCAGCACCACCACATCGGCCGCGATGCGATCCTCCCCGCTGAGAAATCGCGCCTCGATGCAGGGGTGATCGCCAACATAGGTGGCATCGTAACCGCGCACATTGAAGTGCCCTCGCGCCTCGACAAGCTTCAGGAAATCCCCCTTGCCACAACCCACTTCCACGAGCTGACTGCCGGCGGGAAAGTTGGATTCGAGCAATGCGGCCATCGCGCACATGTGCTCCCTGAAGGCGGGTGAGTGTGCCTGACTGTTCTCATAGCTGGCGTCGTACACCGCGAGTGCCGGCTCGAAGCCAGCGTTCTCGATGAAGTCGAGCGCGCGGTTACGTTGCAGTCGCAGATCTCCGAAAAGCTGCGGCTCCTCGCGGCTGTGCAGTGGCCCATTGGGAAGGACAGGAATACGCATCAAGGCTGTCCCTCCGCAAAGTCAACCGTCGGCTCGGGCAAGGATCGCTTCCCCCAGAAGGCCAGGGGTTCATGGGCGGGAAGCGGATACCGGCCCAGTTCGAGATCCATGCCGACGCCAGCCGAGCGGATCCGCATCTCGACGAGTCGGCGCACGGAGATCGGTCGCCCGCTGCACACGTGATGCAGGCCGGGCCTTCCGGAGCGCACGATGTCGACGAAATCCCCGGCCGCAGCGCGTATGTCGAGATAATCCCTTAGTTGCTCACCGAGACTCATGGGGAAGCAGGCATCACCCCGGGCGATAGCCGCTTCCAACTGCCCCATCAAGGTTCTGGGCGGCTGACCCGGCCCATGCAGGTAGAAAAGCCGTACCCACTGCAGGGTCACAGTCCCGGAGGCCCCCAATAGCAGCTCGAGTTGCTGGAGGAGCTGCAGCTTGCCAAGGCCGTAAGCGCTGATCGGCAGGCAGGGTTGATCGATCGCGATCTCGCCGCTCAACATTCCGTACTCGAGGCAGGTACCGGCAACGGTGACCTGGTTGACGCCAGCCGCAACGGCAGCCTGCACGAGCCGACGGCTTGCGGGCAGGGCTTCCGTGAAATGGGCCGGATTCCGGTAGTCATCCAGATGCGGCCATGCCAAATGGACGAACATCGCCCCCGGGCTGTCTGGGAAGCGAAAGTCACCTGCAAATGGATCCGCCTCCAACACGTTCAGGGCGGCACCTCCGGGAATGCTGGCGGCCTTGGATCGGTCGCGGCTTACCACCGTCACGCGATAGCCCGCCTTGAGCAGCCCCGTCACCACGTGCCGCCCGACGAAACCCGTGCCACCCGTCACCAGAACATGGCGGCCGCCCGCACTCACGGCACCACCTCTGCTACCCCTGGCACCGCGACGTACAGCCGCGCACCCCAGGCTCGTGTGTGTGCGAGCTGCGCGGCGATCTCCGTGCTGAGGTTCCAGGGCAGGATGAGGATGGTGTCGGGGCGCTCTGTGTCGATGGCCTCCACTGGTCGCACCGGGATGCGGCTTCCGGGCAGGAAGCGGCCCTGCTTGTGCACGTTGCGGTCCACCACGAAGGAGAGCAGATCGGCGCGCACGCCGGCGAAGTTCAGCAGGGTATTGCCCTTGGCGGCCGCACCGTAGGCCGCCACCCTGCGTCCGGCCGCGTGTTCGGCGATGAGGAAGGTGAGCAACTGGTGGCGGATGCGTTCACATTCGGTCTGGAAGCCGGCATAGAAATGCGGGGCCTCGACCCCCGCCGCGCGTTCCTCCGCCAGGAGTGCACTCAGGCGCTCTGAGGGTGTGACAGACCTTGCATCGGCCCGTCTGAGGGTGAGACGCAGACTCCCACCATGCGTCGGCAGGGGCTCTGCGTCCTCGAGCACGAGTCCATTCACCGGGGCGATGCGCGCGAGCGCAGTGAGTGAGAGATAGGAATAGTGCTCGTGGTAGAGGGTATCGAACTGGCTGCCGCGCGCGAGCGCGAGCAGGTGTGGAAACTCGAAGCAGGCCGCACCGCCTGGTGCGAGCAGGCGTGCAACGCCGGCCAGGAAGTCGTTGATGTCGGGTACGTGTGCAAGCACGTTCAGGCCGAGCAGCAGATCCGCACGTCGCCCGGAGGCGAGCAGTTCATCGGCCAGCGCCACACCGAAGAAGCGCTCGATCACCTCGATGCCCTTCGCGCGGGCGACCTGTGCGGTGCTGTGGGTGGGCTCGATGCCGAGGCAAGGGATCCCGCGCGCCTTGAAGTACTGCAGCAGGTAGCCGTCGTTCGCCGCCACTTCCACCACCAGGCTGTCAGGGCCGAGACCATGCCGCTCGATGGAGAGATCGGCGAGCTGCGCGGCATGTGCAAGCCAGGAGGCCGAAAAGCTGCTGAAGTAGAGGTAATCCTCGGTGAACAGCGCCTCGCGTGCGGTGTAGTCCTCGGTCTGCACCAGCCAGCAGCCCTCGCAGACCAGTACCCGCAGCGGGTAGAAGGTCTCGGGTGCCGCCAGTTGCTCGCGCGTGAGGAAGGCATTGGAGGCGGGTGCCGTGCCGAGATCGGCAAAGACGGTTTGGAGCGGGCGGGCACAGTGACGGCACTTCATGCCTTGATTCCTGGGTAAGTGGCCGGTAATTCGGGCAAGGCCGCGTCGCGCGGCGAGAGGCCCTGCACGGGGAGCGGCCAGGCGATGACGAGCCGTGGATCATGCACGCTGAAACCACCCTCGGCCTCAGCCACGTAGGGCGCGCTGTGGCAATAGATGAGCGTGGCATCGTCGCTCAAGGCCTGGAAGCCGTGGGCACAACCGGGCGGGATGAGCAATGCAGTCCCGTGCTCTGCGCAAAGTTCCTCCGCATGCCAGGCACCGAAGGTCGGCGAGGCACTGCGCAGATCCACCGCCACGTCAAAGACACGCCCCTTGATGCAGCTCACGAGCTTCGCCTCCGCATGCGGCGGATGCTGGAAGTGCAGACCACGCACGGTGCCCGCCTGCCGAGTGACGCTCAGGTTCACCTGCGCAATGGCTCCAGGCCAACCGGCCGCAACAAGTGCATCGAGGTCGAAGAGTCGGGCGAATGAACCACGGGTATCGACACGTGGCGATCTGACGACCCGCTGCACGCCTGCGATGGCGGTGTCCTGTAGCGTCAATCCTGACATCCATATCTCCCTGAAGGTGGCTGAGCGCGCTGCGCAGATCCTGCCCCGTGTGCGTTGTGAAGCAAAGTCATCTGTCCCAGTCGAAGACGAACTGCCACATCAGCACGCAGCAGATATCTGGCAAGGCCGGCGCAACGTCTCCCACGCTGCCGCCTCACGTTCCGTCGTCAGTCGAGGAGATCGCGTTGCTTGAGGACGTAGGCCGCCGGCTTCTTCTGCTTCTCGATCACGCCCTCTTCGACAAGACGCTGCAACCACGCCTTGGCCTGGGCGGTGGACACATTTAGCTCAGCGGCAAGCTCGGCGTCCTTCAGCGGCGACCTCAACAGCAGTTGCATCTCGGCCCGGGCCGCTGCGAACAGCCTGTCTGCTGGTGTTGCAGGCGCTGTGGCCATTGGACCGGCTGCTTCGTTGGTGGCCTCATGCACCAGTGCAGCCGACGGGGCGGGCTCTGGCGTGGGCTCAGCCGCTTCGTCGATGGGTGCAGTGACGGATGGCGGCACTGGCTCGGCTGGCACTTCGAGCGCCGGTGTTGTCTTCGGGAACGCAGGGGGCGGAGGTGCAACGCTCGATGGTTTGTCTTCGGAAAACAGTGCAAGGCCTGACTGCGAAGACGGCACTGGCGTGAGGGCGGGGCCCTCGAACACGGCTTCAAACGCATCGGCGTCTTGTGGATTCGGCCAGGGAAGTGCTCCCTTGCTGCGCAGGGCGTCGAGTCCGGGAGACGACTCGCCGGTGGATCGAACGTACAGAGGGACAAACTTGAGTTTGTCGAGCTGCTCGACGGCGCCCGACCAAGTGCCGCTCTTGCTGTCTATGCCGGACTCAACCACGAGGGCGGCATCAGCCAATGCATAGATCAGCTTGTTGCGCTGCATTGCTTGCCAGCCTTTAAAGCTAGCGCTTGGATCGTAGGGCGAAGCCAGCACCAGGTGACCCTCGATGAGCGCGTTGCGATGCTCGCGACTCATGGCCGCGCTTTCAAGGTCACCGGGTAAGACTGCACAGGCATTACCGCCTGCTTCAAGCGCTCCGCGCATGGCGGCCTGATCGATGCCCCTGGCACCGCCGGATACGAGCGTCCTGCCAGCCCGAGCCGCCAGTTCCCCCACCTTCATCGTGTGGTCAATCAACGATGCGTCCGCATCGCGGGAGCCGACCACGGCGAGGCCGCCCGACTCCAGCAAGGCCATGTCGCCGCAACCGTAGAGCACCGCCGGAGAGTCTTCACTCAGGTGCTTCTTCAGGCGGCGGGGGTACTCGGCATCGGCGCGGCTGACCACCCAGATGGCGCGCGTCTGCCAGCGCTCGATCACTTGGCCCAGGAGGAAGCCTCGCCCCAGCAGGCGCTGCAGTCGGGCTTCATCAATCACCGGCTGACACGCCCGCATGAGTCCGGCCGCATCGGGCGATACGAGATCCGCCGGCTGGCGTTTGATCTCCCGCAGGTGGCGGGCAAGGCGTTTGTATTCGCCCGGAGTGAGCAGTTCGGAGGAAGACTTGCCGCGCCCGGCGATGAGCGGCGCCGTCAGCAGCAGGATCGCCTGCG
>DNIF01000017.1 GCA_003485715.1 Gammaproteobacteria bacterium | reverse complement strand
TGAAGCCCTCCACGCCGTCGCGTACCAGGTCGTCCGGGCCGCGATCCGTGCAGATCACGGGCAGACCGCAGGCCATGGCCTCCACTACCACCAGCGGCATGCCTTCGATGAGGGTGGGGAAGACGAACACATCCGCCGCGTGGTAGATGCCGGGCAGCTCTGCCTGCGGCACGGCGGGCAGATAGCGGTAGAGGGCTTGCTGGGCGCGGAAGGGGGCCGGGTCACCCACGATGCCGCCCACGATCTGGAGTTCCGTGTCGGGCCCACGAAAGAGCCGCCAGGCCTCCAGCAGGTAGGAGATCCCCTTGCGTTGCCCGATCTGGCCGACGTAGAGCGCACGAAAGCCTTGCCTCGACCGATCGGCGGGCGGTGGGCCGAAGCGGGAGGTGTCCACTCCGTAGGGTTCCACACAGAGGCGCTCCGCCGCGACGCCCTGGGCGATGAAGCTCTCCCGCACGAAGCGCGAGCCGACCAGGATGCGATCCGCCTCCGCGATCTCGGCCTCCAGCCGCGCCTGATAGCCCGGCGGCCAGTTGAAGGTGGGCAGCATGCTGGCGAAGGCCGGGTTGAGGACGCGCTCTTCGGCATAACAATCGAACTGGTACTGATGGTGAGCGATCGGGTAGTTCAACACCTTGAGCGTGCCCGGGCGCGCTGCCCGGAACACATCCAGCGCCGTGCCATAGCTCGCGACCACGTGGGTGGCGTCCCCGGCGAGCCGGGCCGCGCGGCGCGAGATACTGGCCTCCGTTTGCACCAGCAGGGACTGCATCCGGGGATTGAGCCGCTCGCGCCATGCCACCGGCGCACGGCTCGCGAGGGCAAAGGCCCAGTCGCGGAGCACGCCCGCCTCCACCACCCGAGCACCATCGAGGCCCTCAGGCAGACGGCGGCGGCCCAGGGTGCGCCGGTAGGGACCGGAGAGGGCCGGGATGCGTTCGAGCAGCCGCTCGGAGGGGCGGCCCCGATTCACGTAACGCCGTACGTAGGCCTCGAGCAGCCCCGCACGGCAGAAGGCCGCGGCGAGGCGATCGATTTCGGGGGCACTGAGGTTGCCCATCAGCACCCGCGGCCGCCCGCTTTGCACCTCATGCATCCCGGTCATGGCTATCCGTTGTCAGAGTACGTGCCGATTCAATCATCGGTGCCAGTCGTGTCGGCGGGATGGAATCGTCATTTTCCGCACCGACCATGGTCATTCCCGCGAAGGCTGGAATCCAGTGGCGTTGCGCCGTCGCTGGGGAAGGACTGGATCCCCGCCTGCGCGGGGATGACGGAGTGGGCGGAGTTGGCGACATGCGCGGGGATGACGGAGTGGGCGGGGATGACGGAGTGGGCCTGTCCCCGAGTGTCGTCATTCGAGGCAAACAGGACGAGTTTCTGCTCACCTTCATTGGACCTGGGAGGCCGCGCGGGGCACGGACCGACCCAGCCGTCCCGCCGCGAGGATGGCGAGATGCCGCTCGGCCACCACGCGGGGCCGGTGGGCCGCGAGGTGGGCCGTGCGTGCGGCCTCGAGCCGGCTGCGCAGTGTCGCGTCTGCCTCCAGGCGGGTGATGGCCGCAGCCATCGCATCGACATCACCGCGGGGCACGAGCAGCCCGGCACCGCCTACTGCATCGGCCAAGCCGCCGCCATCGGTCGCCACTATCAGGCAGCCGCAGGCGATCCCCTCCAGAGCCACGATGCCGAAGGGCTCCTCCCACAGCGACGGCACCAATAAGTACCGGGCTGCGCGCAGCAAGCCGGCCACGCCCTCCGGTGCCTGGCGCCCCACGAAGCGGACGAGCCCTGCGATACCGAGCCTCTGTGCCTCGGCCGTGAGTGCCGCACGCTCCGGCCCCTCACCCATGATCGTGAGCGGGATGGCGTGGCCGGCATCGTGCAGGCTCGCGATGGCCTGGACCGCGATGATGGCACCCTTGTCCGATACCAGACGGCCAACGAAGACCGCACCCGAGCGCGCCTCGAAGCCGCCGGCACCTTCCGCGTGGAAGACCTGATCGTCCCAGGCGTTCTCGATGACCGTTGCGGGCATGGGCAGGGCGCGGGCCATGGCGCGGCTGTTGGCGATCACCGGCCAGCGCGCAAGCCAGCCGAGCTTGAGCCGGTCGCGCAGGCCCCGGCGGCCATCGGTGCGGCTCACCCAGGTGTGTACCGAGATGGCACCACGCCTCTTCAGGAGCAGCGGCAGCAGGTAGTTGAGCGAGGGGTTGTGCTGGTAGACCACCTCTGCCCAAGTGGCCTGCCGCCACTGTTCAGTGAGGGACGGCCGCCGCAACACCGGAAAGGCCGCCAGTTCCTCGGACTCACCCAGCGGGGTGTCGGTGATGACCCGGAGTTCGTGCCCCAGGGCCTGGAACTCCCGGATGAGCAGCAGTGCACTGCTTTCGATGCCACCGACGGAGGGATGAAAGGCGTGACAGACGAAGAGGATCCTCATCGTCGGGCCGTGCTGGCCAGGTGTGCGACCGCCCCCCCGATGGCCAGCGGGGCGCGCCCGCTCGGCTGCCGCGCCCTTGGTAACCCCGCAGGTGAGGCGGAAGGGGGGGCAACGGCCGCACCGCCTGGGGGCTGGCTGCGCGAAAGCTGACAGAGTGTCAGCGCAAGACCGAGCACCACCCAGGCGATGCCGCTCACGCTGCCATGGCCGGTGATCTGCCCATTCAGCGTGGTCGGCAACAGGAAACCCAGCATCACGAAGGGCAGATGCTCGCCGCGTCGCACCGCTGCCCAGGCCATGTTGATCAGGTAGCCCACGAGGAACAACCGGAACACGATGTAGAGCGGCCCGAGCAGCAGGCCCAGGTCCACGAAATGGCGGGACCATTCCGATTCTGCGTACACGCCCTGGAGGTCCGGTGGATCGCCGATGAGGCGGCGCGCGTTGGTGCCCACCCCCAGCCCGTTGCCCTGGAAGGGCGTGTTCGGTGCTACGCGCAGGAAGTCCAGCATATTGCCCATCTGCCGGTTCCAGATCGCGGAGCCTACGGATCCATCTGTGGATTCCGAGGCACTAGCCTCTTGAACGCGCTTCAGCATGGCCTCGATGGCATCCGGGAAAAGCACGGGAAGCAGAAAGATGCCGCCGACGGCGAAAATCGCTGGGATGGTGATGGCCTTGAAGCGCATGGCGGCGCTGCCGGTGAGGAGGGCGAGGAAGGCGGCGGTGGCCAGTGTCAGGATGGCCAGGATCCAGACTCCACGTTGGCCGCCAAACGCCAGGGCGGCGAGCACGGCGGCACCGGCCCCGTACATGAACAGCCGGCCGATGGGCCGCTGGCGCGGGCCGTAGAGGAAGAGCCCGAGTACGATACCGAAGGTGGCGGCGACGAAGGTCCCCTGCCCGGCCGAACTGGTGAAGAGCCCGCTGGGGCGGATCTTGTCACCTGTGAGGGCGAAGGCGCGGAACTGCAGGCTCTCCTCCTCGGCGATACCGGCGTTGATGATGGAGTTGGCCGGCGAACGGAATTGTGCCACTACCAGCGGGGCCGAAATCATGATGGCCAGGCACACATGGCGCAGCAAGCGGGCGGCATCCTCGCGCCGGAACAGGGCCATCATCAGGAAGGGCAAGGGGATGTAGAGGAAGTAGGCGCGCCAGCCGTACACGCCCACCACGGCCCGGATCGGGTCTCCCGCCATCAGCACCGTGAGCGCCAGCAGCGGCAGGGAGAAGAAGCCCAGGATCATGCCCGAGAGCATCAGCGGGTGCGACATCCCGGCCTGGCCGGCACGCACGGCCTGCAGATAGGCCAGCAGCAGAAAGGGATCGCGGATGAAGAAGATGAAGTTCGAGTATTGCGGTGCCACCCATTTGCGCAGCACACCCTCCGCAAAGATCATCCAGAAAACGCAGATCACGTAGAACACGAACCAGCGGCGCGCCTTCTCCTCGGGCGTGGCGCGCACGGCGGGTGCGGCGGCCTCGCGGCCTGCGGTTGCTTGCGCCGGCGCGGCATCCGCTGCTGCCTCGCCCACGCCACGCGGATCCGCATGGCGCAGCCGCACCCCGCCCCGCCCCGCCCCGCCCGGCATGCTCAACGGCGAGGGGCCGGCCAAGGCAGAGGGCACCGCCAGTGCGCCCGGGGCGCTGTGGCTGCTGCTGGCGAGTCGGATGG
>DNIF01000280.1 GCA_003485715.1 Gammaproteobacteria bacterium | reverse complement strand
CCAATGAGACGCTCTGGTTCCGGGATGGCCACCCCTTCGAGTTGCTGACCAGCCGGTTGTTGCCCGAATTCGAGAGCGCCGGCAAATCCGTCATCCGGATCTGGTCGGCGGCCTGTTCGAGCGGGCAGGAGGCCTTCTCCATCAGCATGGCCGTAAGCGAGTACCTGACGCAGCGCCCGCGCTCGGTACTGCCGCGGGTGGAAATCGTGGGAACAGATATTTCCCCCTCGGTTCTGGCGCAGGCGCAACAGGCGGAATACGAGGACTTCGAACTTTCCCGCGGTTTGTCACCCGATCGCCTGGCGCGTTTCTTCTCCGAGGTGGGCAAGCGAAAGCGTCTCCGAGATGAGGTCCGTGCACGCTGCAGCTTCCGTGAACTCAATCTGCTGACCAGCTACACCTTGCTTGGCCGCTTCGACCTCGTCTTCTGCAGGAACGTCCTCATCTACTTCTCGCAAGAGACCAAGCAGGACATCCTCGCCCGCATCGCTCAGCAGATGCATCCGGGTGCAAGTCTGTTCCTCGGCGGTTCCGAGCCGGTGCACGGCTATGCCGACTGGTTTGAACTCCAGCGCTACCCACGCGGAGTGTTGTACCGCCGCCGCTGAAGGGCGGATGCCGCTGCCCGTGCATCGTCGCGCCGGCAGAACGTCAACCCCGCGCTCCTCGCCCCCGGCGATGACACGCGGGATCGTCGTAATTCCTGCGCAGGCGGGGAGGCCGGAGTAGGCATGACGGGGGGCGCGGGGATGACCGTGAGAGGCTTCTCGTCCCGCCCGCCTCGCTCGCACTGCCGACACACTGCGGTTGCAGCCAAGGTAAGCGGCAAGGCCTTGCCGGCCAGCCGGATTGCCAGTGAGCAGTCAGCCCCCCGCCCTCGCATCCAACTGCCCTAATAACAAGGCGTCCAGCGCACCAAGACCGGGGCGGGAGCGGATCTGGCATGTTCGCTGCAACCTCCGCCTGGTCAGCCCCGGTGCGGGCATGGAGGTTGAGTCGATGGACAAACTGTTCGGTGTGCACGACGACGCGCTGATACTGCGCTCACGGCGCAGCGAGCTGCTCGCACGCAATCTCGCCAATGTGGATACGCCCAACTACCTCGCGCGTGACGTGGACTTCCCGTCAGTGCTCGCTGCCGCCACCGGCAACAGTGGTGGGCGTAATGCCTCGGGCATGGCCACGTCAGTGACCCTCGCCACGACAAGTCCAGCGCATGCACGTATGGCTGGGGACGCCGACACTGGCGACCTGCTCTATCGGGTTCCCATGCAGCCGGCCATCGATGGCAACACCGTTGACGTCGATCTGGAGCGAGCTGAATTTACCCGGAACGCGCTGGCCTACGAAGCGAGCTTGCGCTTTCTGAACAGCCGTGTTCGCAGCCTGATCGGCGCGCTGAAGGGAGAATGACGATGTCACTTTTGAACGTATTCGATATCGCAGGCAGCGCTCTGTCGGCACAGAGTGTGCGCTTGAACGTAACTGCATCCAATCTGGCCAATGCCGACAGCGTGGGATCGAGTGTGGCAACGACATATCGCGCGCGCCAACCGGTATTCCAGGCCATGCTCGAAGAGGCTGCCTTCGCCGGGGAACCCGCCAACGGGGGCGTGCAGGTGGCCGGTATCGTGGAAAGTGATCGCCCACTCGAACGGCGCTATCAACCAGAGCATCCGGCCGCAGACGAAGATGGCTATGTCCTCATGCCCAATGTGAGCGTGGTGGAGGAGATGGCCAACATGATCAGCGCATCCCGTAGCTACCAAGGCAACGTCGATGTGTTGGACGCATCGAAGCAGATGCTCATCAAGACCCTTGCCCTGGGGCAATAGGCGCAGCGTCATAGGAGTCGAAACAGCATGAGCGACGCAAGAAATATCTCTGGTGCAAGTCTGGCGAGTCTCAATCTCCAGACACAAGAAAAGCGCCCCAATACACAGCTCGGCTCTGAGGATTTCCTCAAGCTGATGATCGAGCAGTTGCGCAACCAGAATCCAACCAACCCCGCGGAAAGCACGGAATTCCTCGGTCAGATGGCCCAGTTCTCGACCGTCTCGGGCATCCAGGAATTGCAGCGATCTCTTGGCGGGATCGCTGCCGGGTTGCAGTCCTCGCAGGCATTGCAGGCCTCGACCATGGTGGGCCGGACGGTCGTTCTGGAGACCGACCGCTTCACCTACCGTGGAGCGGAGGGTATGGCAGGTGCCGTGCAACTCAATCAGAGCTCTTCAGATGTGAGGCTCGGTGTGTTCAACGCGGCCGGCACGCGGGTGAAGGAGTTCAGCCTCGGCGCCGGTGGACCCGGAGAACTGGCCTTCAAATGGGACGGGCTGGACGCCAGCGGAAACCCCGCGCCATCCGGAACGTATCAGATCCGCGCCAGCGCCTTGAACGAAAATGGACAGTTTGTCGCGCTCGGAACGCTACTCAATGCTCGGGTGGAGAGTGTATCGCTGCAACCGCAGGGTGCCGGCGCAGAACTCAACCTCGCGGGCTTTGGCCCCATCGACATGAGCGCGGTGCGCCGCGTGATCTAGCTGCGTTGGAACGCTCGCCGCCCGATGTGAATGCGGGTTGTCGCTCGGTGCATTGATGTGATCAGATTGGCTGATGCCACGGTCTGATTGTGGCTGAAAACAATAGCGAGGAGAGACTCATGACCTTCGAAGTGGCAGTCAGTGGCCTCAGAGCCGCCAACCAGCAGCTCAAGGTGATTGGAAACAACGTTGCAAACACCGGAACGACTGGTTTCAAGCTGTCGCGAGCGGAGTTCGGTGATGTCTTCGCCGTAGGCAATCTTGGCATTTCACGCAATGCCACCGGCAGCGGCGTTACTACGCAGCGCGTTTCCCAGCAATTCGTACAGGGCAACTTGAGCTTCACGGACCGCACGCTGGACTTCGCCATCAACGGCAACGGATTCTTCGTGCTCGACAATGGTGGCGAACGGTTGTTCAGCCGTGCGGGCGCCTTCGGCACGGATGCGAGTGGTTTTGTCGTCAACCCGCTCGGTCATCGGCTCCAAGGGCACGGTGTGGATGCGAATGGCAACGTAATCGGCGTGCTGGGAGATCTGCAGGTGCCGGTGGGGGAACAAGCTCCGCGGGCGTCGACCATGCTCACGAGCCGCCTGAATCTCAACGCCAATGACCGTGTCTTCGACCCGGCGGATCCTGCAACACCGCCCTTCGATGCAAACAATGCCAACACGTTCAATTATCAGACCTCCACCAATGCCTTCGACTCACTCGGGAATGCATTGCTGGTGACCTCCTACTACCGGAAGACGGGCGCATCCAGTTGGGAGACTTTCCAGTTCGTAGATGGTGTGCAGCGAGCCGGACCAACGCCGCTTACCTTCGGTACCAATGGTGCCCTGGCCACTCCGCCTGGCGGCACGATCACTATCCCCACCTTCACGCCGACCGGGGCGGATCCCATCAATCTGACTCTGAACCTCGGTGGGACCACTCAGCGTGGATCCGCCCACGCGGTATTCGTCAATGCGGCAGACGGTTTTCCGAGCGGCCAGCTCACCGGAATCGAGGTCGATCAGCAGGGTGTGCTGCTTGCCCGCTACACCAACGGTCAGTCTTCAGTGTTTGGACAGGTCACTCTGGCAGACTTCGCCAACACTCAGGGGCTTGCGCCGGCCAGTGACACCTCCTGGGTCGAGACCTTCTCCTCCGGCCCGCCGCTTATCGGTGCCCCGGGTTCATCAACCCTGGGGCTGGTGCAGTCGGGCGCGCTGGAAGAATCCAATGTGGATCTTTCCCAGATGCTGGTGAACCTCATCATCGCCCAGCGCAATTTTCAGGCGAATGCGAAGGTCATCTCGACTGGCGACAACATAACCCAGGCGTTGATCAACATCCGTTAATCGAACTGAATACGCGAGGAGTGCCTGAATAATGGATCGAATGCTCTACCTGGCGATGTCCGGAGCCCGCCAGACCCTGGTTGCGCAGGGAGCAGTCAGCCATAACCTGGCCAATGCCTCAAGTACCGGCTTTCGCGCGGACCTCGAGCAGTTTCGTGCCATGCCGGTTTTCGGTGATGGCCTTCCGACTCGGGCCTATGCGTTGGAGGAGCGTCCTGGTTTTGACCTGCGTCCTGGGGTGGTGCAACACACGGGTAATCCGCTCGATGTCGCAATCCAGGGCCCAGGCTGGATCGCCGTGCAGACGCCAGACGGCGGCGAGGCCTACACGCGAGCAGGTGATCTGCGCCTCGGCACCGGGGGCTTGCTGGAGACTTCTCGTGGTGATCTCGTGCTTGGCAACGAGGGGCCCATCGCCATTCCCCCCGCGGAGTCCATTACGCTGGCGCCTAACGGCAGCATCACCATCCGTCCAGTCGGTGAGCAGCCAAATGTCCTGGTCGTCGTTGATCGTCTGCGGCTGGTCAACCCTGCCGCTGGTGACCTCGAGAAAGGCGCAGACGGGCTCTTCCGATTGCGCCCGGGGCTTCCACCGGTCGCAGCGGATGCTTCTGTGCGGGTCGAACCGGGAGCGGTCGAGGCGAGCAATGTCAGCACCGTCGATGCGTTGGTGCGGATGATTGAACTGGGTCGGAAATTCGAGACTCAACTGCGGATGATGCGCACCGCGCAGGAGAATGATGCGCGCAGTGCCCAGATGCTGCAGATGCCAGCCTGAGAATTTGGTGCGATCCAAGACCCGCATGATTGGATGCGGCATGAATTCTGCCTGTTCCCAGCATGGTCATTTTGCAACGACCTGACTACGACGCCCTACGGAGCATGTGATGGAACCCGCCCTCTGGATTGCCAAGACCGGCCTTGATGCGCAACAGACGCGCATGGCGGTCACCGCGAACAATCTCGCCAACGTCAGCACGACCGGATTCAAGCGCGGGCGCGCCAACTTTGAGGACCTGCTCTACCAGACCGTCCGCCAACCGGGCGCGTTCCAGTCGCAGATCAATCTGTTGCCTTCCGGCTTGATGACGGGAACCGGTGTCAGGATTGTGGCTACCGAGAAACTCTTCACCCAGGGCAACCTGACACAGACGGATAATTCCCTCGATATGGCCATTCAGGGGCGGGGGTTTTTCCAGGTGTTGTTGCCCGATGGTACGCAAGGCTTCACCCGAGATGGATCCTTCGAGGTGAACCAGCTCGGATTGCTGGTGACATCGGCCGGCTATGAGGTGCAACCACCAGTGACCGTTCCCCCCGAGACGCTCAGTATCACGGTGGGCTCGGACGGCACTGTCACGGCCTTGCCGGCCGGCAATCCGCAGCCGCAGCAGATTGGAGCGATCCAGTTGGCAGACTTCATCAATCCGGGTGGCTTGCAGCCGATCGGTGAGAATCTGTTCCGTGAGACTGCTGCTTCCGGCAATCCTCTCTTCGGGCAACCCGGTCTGCAGGGACTGGGCACCGTCATCCAGGGATCGCTCGAGGCCTCCAACGTGAACGTGGTCGAAGAGCTCGTGAACATGATCGAAACCCAGCGGGCCTATGAAATGAATTCCAAGGCGATCTCGACCACCGACCAGATGCTTGCCTTTGTGAGCAACAACCTCTGAGGTGGCTGGAGTTATGCGAAGCCTGAATGAAGTGCAGCGGCGGACCTTGATGCTATTGCTGCTGACTGCTGCCCTCGGCGGTTGTACCGGAGCACCACGGCGGGATCCGGAATTCGCCGTCTCTCTGCCACCGGCGAGCAGTCATTTCCAGCCCGCCTACAATGGCGCCATCTATCAGACTGGCAACATGGTCTTTCTCTTCGAGGACGTGCGCGCGCGGCGTGTAGGTGATGTGCTTACCGTCCGCATGGTCGAGAATACGATCTCGTCGAAGAGCCAGGGCGCATCGATTGAGAAGAACACCTCGAGCAGCATCGAGGAACCAACCCTGCTTGGCACCCAGGTACAAGTCGATGTGCCGGGCTTTCTGCCGCTTGCCGAACACAACAATCGGGGTCTAGCCTCCAACGTCGCGTCCAATCACGACTTCGAGGGGGCGAGCGACGCCTCACAGCGCAACAGCCTCCGCGGTGATATCACGGTGACGGTGGCAGAGGTATTGCCGAACGGTCACCTCCTGGTGCGTGGCGAGAAGCGCCTCAACCTCACTGAAGGCAACGAGTACGTGAAGATCTCGGGGATTGTGCGTCCGAATGACATCTCTCCGGACAACAGTGTGCAGTCGACACGACTGGCTGATGCAACACTAGTTTATGCCGGGGACGGCCAAGGCGCCGGTGCTACCCGGCTCGGCTGGCTTGCGCGCTTCTTCACCAGCGCCCTGCTGCCATTCTGAGGCGGCTGCGCCAACAACTGTAGGCCAGCTCGATCTCGTTTCGGCCAGGATTTCATCGCCCTGGCCGAGTCCAATGTAACAGCCAGTGCCGCCGATTGGTGTCACGCTACATGGACTCCGGCGCGCAGCCCTGCGGCCCAACCCAGCCGGCGAAGCGCGGCACTTCCCCTCACGCCCTTTCAGGTGCGACGACAGGCCCTTGCTTCCGCTGGAGCGGCAAGGGCTTGCCGCCATGTGCGCGGCACCTTTTGCCGGGCATCGGGCAACGTCATGAGCCGTCGTACGTTTCCCCGATGGCACGTGACATGCAGGATCGACCGCATGCCATTCCGGAGACATCGCATGCGTCGTTCCGCCAGCCTTACGCTGCTGCCCCTTCTCGCCTTGTTGCTCGTGTTGCCAGCGGCGCAGGGTGAGCGCATCAAGGACATCGCGGACATTGCCGGGGTACGCGAGAACCAGCTCATCGGCTATGGCCTTGTCGTCGGGCTCGCCGGAACAGGCGACCAGACCATCATGACGCCCTTCACCAATCAGGGCTTGCGCAACATGCTCAATCAGCTTGGGATCGTCCTTCCGAACAACTTCAATCCGATGCTGCGGAACCTTGCCGGTGTAATGGTGACGGCGTCGCTGCCAGCCTTCGCAAAGCCCGGTCAGACGATCGACGTCACCGTGTCCTCCGTCGGCAATGCCAGGTCGCTCCGAGGCGGCCTGCTGCTCATGACGCCGCTCAAAGGGGCAGACGGTTCAGTCTATGCCGTGGCCCAGGGCAACCTCGCAGTGGGCGGATTTGGTGCCGAGACACAGGATGGCTCCAGCGTTACGGTAAATATCCCGAGTACTGGACGCATACCCAACGGGGCAACCGTCGAACGTATGGTTGCAAGCCCCTTCGCAGAGTCGCAAGGGCTGGTCTTCAATCTCAAGCGTGCAGACTTCACTACTGCGTCACGTATGGTGACAGCCATCGAGTCGCGCTTCGGGGCCGGCACTGCACGTGCGCTGGATGCCACATCCGTCCAGGTTGCGGCACCCATGGACATTGCTCGTCGGGTCAGCTTCGTTTCAGAGATTGAGGGGCTGGATCTGGAGCCAGATGATGCCGCAGCGCGTGTGGTAGTGAATTCTCGTACTGGAACGGTAGTCATCGGGCGCAAGGTGCGGGTCAAGGCGGCAGCGATCAGTCACGGCAGCCTGACGGTCACCATCGCGCAGGATCCAGTCATCTCTCAGCCGGGGCCGCTGGCCGGTGGCACCACGGTGGTCGTGCCGCGCTCGGAGATCGAAGTCACCGAAGAAGATAGCCGGATGTTTCTGTTCGAGCCGGGGGTGGAACTGGGTGACATCGTAGAGGCTGTTAACAGTGTGGGGGCGGCGCCGGGTGATCTGGTCGCCATCCTCGAGGCACTGAAGCAGGCTGGTGCACTGTCAGCGAGCCTCGAGGTCATCTAAACCATGACTCTCGCTGCGAACGCGCGCTACTACACCGACCTCTCCGGGCTCGGTGACCTGCGGCGTCAGGCACGTCAGGATCCGAATGCCGCTCGCACACAGGTAGCCCGTGAGTTTGAGGCCATGTTCGTACAGATGATGCTTGAGCGCATGCGTGAAGCCATGCCGGCCACTGAAGACGAGTATCTCGGTCAAGGTGGAGCACTCTACCGTGACCTGCTCGACAAGCAGGTTGCCATTGAAATCTCAAAGGCAGGCGGGATCGGCTTCGCCCGCCAGATCGAGTCATCGCTTGGCGGGCGCGAGACGCCGACTATCTCCAAGCCAGCCGGTCCCGACGGGAATGGCCAACAACAGTCGACTTCACTGCGAATGCCCGAAGTGCCGGATGCAGCGGCGCGTGAGCACGCAGCGAGTCAGACGCTCATGCGTGTACAGCAGTCACTTGAGATGCAGGATCCATTCAACGGACGGATTTCCGGCCGACCCGCGGCTCCCGAGCCCATCCAGATTGAAGAGGCTGCGCCGGGCTACGCGATCACCGCCCAACCGGCAAATCGCTTCCAATCTCCTGAGCACTTCGTCAAGGCCCTGCACGCAGAAGCCAGAACAGCAGCGGCGGCATTGGGCACTGCTCCGGATGTGCTGCTGGCGCAGGCGGCCCTGGAGACGGGCTGGGGTCGTCACCTGATCCACGGGCAAGGTGGCCGCCCAAGCTACAACCTCTTTGGCATCAAGGCCGATGCGCGCTGGCAGGGACCGACGGTCGAGGTGACTACCACCGAATACCGACATGGACACGCGGTGAGGGAGCAGGCGAAGTTTCGCGCCTATGCCAGTTACGGCGAGAGCTTTCGTGATTACGTCGCCTTCCTGCAGGGCAATCCCCGCTACAGCAAGGCGCTTGCGCTCAGTGATCGCCCGCAGCAGTTCATGCAGGCCTTGCAGCAGGCGGGGTATGCCACCGATCCCCAGTACGCGAGCAAGGTTACGGCCGTCATGCGCGCGGACGCCTTCGCGGCCGGATCGGCGCGGACGACAGAGATCAGGTAATCGGCCATGGTCGCACTCTTCGAAACCGGGGTTTCGGCGCTGCTCGCTTCGCAGCGTGCACTCGCTACGACCGGCCACAACATCAGCAACGTCAACACGCCTGGTTTTGCGCGGCAGCGTGTGAACCTGGCGACGCGCGAGGCCCAGCTCGATGAAGGCGGCTTTCGCGGCAAAGGTGTGCAGGTGGCAAGTGTCGATCGCCTGGTGGATCGATTCGTCACCGAGAACCTGCGTACCGCGACTACCAATGCGGCCCAGGCAGGCGAGCTCTCGCGCAACCTCCGGGAACTGAACAATCTGTTGGGTGATTCTGCCTCTGGTGTGTCATCTGCGTTGGGCAGCCTCTTCGCCAGCTTTGGCGATCTCGCTGCAGATCCATCATCGCAGGCAGTGCGCGGCGTAGTCATCGACAACCTGCAGGGGGTCGTGCACCGATTCAATGGCCTCGGTTCTCGACTTGGTGAACTCGAGCAGTCGATGAACGCAGGAATAGTCACTGCCGTCAGTGAGATCAACGACATTGGGAGTGCCTTGGCAACGCTCAATTCAGAGATCCTGCAGCAAGCCGCACGCTCCAATGCCGGGGCGCCCAATGATCTGCTTGATCGGCGAGATGAACTCCTGCGGGAGCTCGCGCAGTTCACTCGGGTCGATGTCCTGGCGGATGCGCGTGGGGCTGTCGATGTCAGCATCGGGAATGGATTGAGTCTGGTCAGCGGGCCGCGAGCGATTGCGCTTGAGACCATTCCGGACCTGTTCGACCTGAATCGGGTTGAGATCGCCTATGCAAGTAATGGAGCGCATGCGCCAATCTCCGAGCTTTTGCAAGGGGGGCGCCTTGCAGCAATGTTTGAATTTCAGCGTGAATCCCTGATTCCGGCGCGCCGGGATTTGGGCAGGATCGCCGTCGCATTGCAGGAAGCACTGAATACACAACACCGATCGGGGATGGACTTCAACGGTAACCTTGGACGGGATCTCCTGACGGTTCCACCTCCGACCGTGCAGGGTGCCACTGGGAATGCGGGTACTGTTTCTTTGGCATTTGTAGCCGGCGGGGCGCCGGCCTTGACCGCTGACGAGTATGGCCTGGAGTACGATGGGGCAAACCTGACTCTCCGCAACCTCGTTCGTGGCACATCGACGGTGTTGGGGCCAGCGAGTGCAGGCCCCTTTACCTTCGATGGTGTCACGCTGACGGTGGGGATTCCTCCAGCGGCAGGCGATCGTTGGCGGTTGAGTCCGACCCTTGGAGCAGCGGAAGGGTTGACCAGCGTTGGGCTTCGCCCTTCTGAGCTTGCGATGGCGCTGCCGGTCATCACGACGCAGGGCAGCAGCAATGTAGGAGACGCGCGCATCAGCGGAGGAGAGGTGCTGGACCCGAGTGCCCCCTCGCTGCTTGCCACCGTCAACATCGTGTTTGACAGCCCCACAAGCTATCAGGTCAACGGCGTTGGACCCTCGCTCGCATTCGCAAGTGGCGCCAACATCGATCTGAACGGGTGGCGAGTACAGGTTACGGGAACCCCTCGCATTGGCGACACCTTCACCGTATCCCAGAATATGGGTGGTGCGAGTGATGCTCGCAATGCCGTAAACATGATCGAACTGGAACGCCGCCGGATCCTCGATAACGGCACCAGCACCTTCAGCGAGGCCTATGCCGGCACGGTAAGTCGTAATGGATCACGGCAGCGGCAGGGGGAGATAGCCCAGCGGGCGCTGGAAACGGTACTCGAACGCAGCGTCGCCCGTCAGCAGGAGGTGTCCGGCGTGAATCTGGATGAAGAGGCAGCAAATCTGATGCGATTTCAGCAGGCCTACCAGGCGGCAGCTCAGGTCATCCGTGCCGCGGACACAGCATTCCAGGCCCTCATCAACGCGACACGAGGCTGATCCAGATGAGAATATCAACGGCCCACTTTTTCGAATCTGGCAAGCAGAACATGCATGCGCGGCAGGCCGATCTCATGCGCGTGCAGAATCAGCTCGGGAGCGGCAAACGGTTGCTCTCTGCGGCCGATGATCCGGCGGCGACGCAGCGCCTGATCGGGGTCGATGAGGCGCTGTCTCGTCTTGGTCAGTTCGAACGTAATGCAAATGCGGCGAGCGCCCGTCTCTCCATTCAGGACAGTCTGCTCACCTCGGCATCCACTACCCTGCAACGTGTGCGCGATTTGGTGCTACAGGGGCGCAGCGGCACACTCTCCAATGCCGATCGACGCTTCGTCGCAACTGAGGTGCGCGCCCGTCTCGAAGAGTTGGTGCAGATCGCCAATGGCACGGATGCCAACGGCGACTACCTGTTCGCGGGCCATAGCGGCAACCAGGCCCCATTCATCCTGTCTCCCGGCGGCGCGGTGGCGTTCGTGGGAGATCAGGGAGTGCGCGAGTTGCCTATCTCCGATGAGCGGCGCATTGCCGATGCCGACAGTGGCTTCCGCGTCTTCCAGGACATCCGCGGCGGCAACGGGCGCTTCTCACTGCTTGCGTCCTCGGCCAATGCCGGGACCGGCGTGGTGGATGCCGGCGAGGTCACCGATCCCGGACTCTGGAACGGACGTTCGCTGGATGTAGTGTTCACTGCCCCCGGGACCCTCGATGTGATTGATGTGGCGACGGGGACTCCGGTGGCGACCGGACTTGCCTTCAGCAGCGGCACTGCCCTCGATGTGGCGGGTGTGCGGTTGCGGATTACGGGTGATCCGCTCACGGGCGACCGATTCGAGATTCGCCCAAGCCAGGCGACGCCGGTCTTCGACACCTTGCGGCGCACGGCGGAGGCGCTCGAGGCGGGCTTCTCGGATCCTGCCTCTCAGGCTGCTTTCAATAATGCGATGAACCGAAACCTGCTCGATCTGGACCATGCGATTGAGAAGGCCCTTGAGGTACAGACGTCGGTTGGTGCGCGTCTCAATGCCATCGATACTCAGCAAGGCATCAATGAAGATGTGCGACTGCAACTCGAGACCAGTCGCTCGGGTCTGGAAGATCTCGATTACGTTGAGGCATCCATCCGCCTCAACCAGCAGATGGTCGCACTGCAGGCGGCGCAGCAGGCCTTCGTCCGGACCAGTGGACTCAATCTATTCGCCTTGCTCTGAAGCCGGCACGCATCTTGTATCTGATGCATCAAGAGATAATTCGGTGGTGTGACGGCAAGCCATTGCCGGGCTGCGGAGGGTGCCTCGTGCCGCCCCGCATGGTGCAAAGGTCAGACGCGCGCGCCTCGGAAACAACGCGCGGCGTCCCAGTGAACCGTGATACGACGATGATGGACAACCGGGATATTCAAGAGGAGTAGCCGACATGGCCCAGGTCATCAATACCAATACGCTTTCGCTCAACGCGCAGCGCAATCTGAATCGCAACACCAATGACCTTGGCGTGACCATTCAGCGCCTATCGTCCGGGCTGCGCATCAACAGTGCGAAGGATGACGCAGCGGGTCTTGCGATTGCTACGCGCATGAGCGTACAGATCAATGGGCTTGGCGTCGCCATTCGCAACGCGAATGACGGGATCTCGATCTCGCAGACGGCGGAAGGCGCCATGGAGGAGCTTTCGCGTGCGCTCACCCGAGCCAATGACCTCGCGCTCCAGGCAGCCAGTTACAATACGGATGTCGACCGTAATTCGCTTAACCAAGAGGTGACTCAGATCATCGATGAGCTCTCCCGAGTGGTTAACCAGACCCGGTTCAACGGGCAGAAGCTGCTCGCGGGCGGCTTCAGTGCCGACATCCAGCTTGGCACGAGCATCAATGAAACCGTCAATGTAAGCGTCGGCAATCTCTCGCCTACGGTGCTCGGCGTTGCCTCGAGCTACCAGCAGGTGAGTGCCCTGACCGCAGCGCAGCTCGCTGATCGCATCCGCAATGCTCAGGATACGAATTTCGTCGGCGGCACGAGCACGCTCAACGGTGTTGCGCTGCCGGCGACCTCCGTCAACGCGCCGAGCCAAGTCAAGATCAATGCGATCAATTCCGTGTCGGGCAGCAGTGGCGTGACGGCCTTCAGTTTTGGCAATGCAGCGGTGGCGAGTGCCAATGTCACGGATGCCAATGCCTCCGGTGCCGGGCAGAATATCGGTAATGGAGCACTGGTCATCAATGGTGTGGCGATCAATGGGAATGGCCCGGGCACCAATCTCACCGCGCTGGTGGCCAACATCAATGCCGTGGCAGCCCAGACTGGCGTGACCGCCGTGGTGGAGAACGGGGCCGCGGCGGACCAGAGTCGGCTCGTGTTGCTTAACCGCTCGGGAGCGGCGATATCCGTCACAGTGAACGATGCCGCGACCGCCAGCATCACGGGCTTCGCGAGCGGGACTTCCACCGTGGACGCGGGTGCCAACGGTGCCATCATCCTGAATCAGGAAATCAACGCGACCACCGTCAACTTCGATGGCGCGGCCACCGGTCAGGCCATTACCGGTGTAGTCGGTGGCAGCTTCCTGCTGTCCAACGCACCGGTGAATGCCATGCGCATCACGGATACGGCCTCCGCGAATCTGGCCCTGCTTTCCTTCCAGTCAGCCATTGACCAGGTGAGCAGCGAACGAGCGGTGCTGGGTGCGAAGATGAACCGCTTCGAGTCCACCATCCGCAATCTGGAGAACGTGCGCGAGAACATTTCGGCGGCCCGCAGCCGGATTCAGGATGCAGATTTTGCCGTCGAGACGGCCAACCTTACGCGCACCCAGATCCTCCAGCAGGCGGGCACCTCGATGGTGGCGCAGGCCAACCAGCTGCCGCAGAACGTCCTGTCGCTGTTGCAGGGGGGCTGAAGCGCCGCTCACGCCGGTCCAGCCTATAGGATGACGGGGGCTCGTCGTGCGCGTGCGACGAGCCCTTTTTCGTTTCCTGGCGGAAGTCCCTCATGGATGCGCGAGGCAGCCCGCTCGGGGCGATAGTGGTGTCAATCGCCCGGAGGATGGCCATGATCCGCGGGCGCAGTCGCGGCATTCGCCGGGCTTGACCCGCTCGCGGCGCGGTACTTCATCACGGAAGCGGCAAGCACGCGCCGCAGCGGCTAAAGCCTGCCGGGCCCACGGTCGCTAGCATCTCCGGAGGCGGTGAATGCTCGATTCACGAGCGTGTCCGCTATGGAACCTTATCCCCTGTGACCGCCGGCTCCGGGCGGGCAGGGCCGGAGTACTGTCATGGCCCAGGTCATCAATAGCAATGTCCTTTCGCTCAATGCCCAACGCAACCTGAGCCGCTCCTCGAGCGCGCTCGCTACCACCATCCAGAGGCTCTCCTCCGGTCTCAGGATCAACTCGGCCAAGGACGACGCCGCCGGGCTCGCCATTGCCACCCGCATGACCACCCAGGTCAACGGGTTGACGGTCGCCATCCGCAACACCAACGACGGCATCTCCATCGCCCAGACGGCCGAGGGGGCCATGGATGAGATGGTGCGTTCGCTCGTGCGGGCCAATGACCTCGCCTTGCAGTCGGCCAGCTACAACACCGATACCGATCGTGCCTCCATCAATCAGGAGGTGCAGCAGCTCAAGGAAGAGTTCAACCGTATCACCAGCCAGACCCGCTTCAACGGCCAGTTGCTGCTCACGGGTGGTTTCAGCGCCAACATCCAGGTCGGCACCACCGTGAATGAGACCCTGAACGTCTCCGTCGGCAATCTCTCGGCGAACAATCTCGGGCTGGCCTCGAGCTACTCTGCGGTCAACTCGCTGACCAACGCGGACCTCGCGGACCGCATCCGCAATGCGCAGGACGGCACGCTGACTGCCGGCACGAGCTCCGTGAATGGCGTCGCTCTGGCTCAGTCCTTTGCCGCGAATGCCACGAGCCAGGGCAAGGTTGCGGCAATCAATGCCGTTGGTTCCCAGAGCGGGGTCACGGCCTTCTCGCTCGGTAATGCGCTGGTGGCGAGGAACAACGTCTCGGATGCCAATGCCACGGGTGCTGCTGGTCTTGCCGTGGGGACCAACGCCATCACCATCAATGGCGTGAACATCAGCGGAAACGGTGCCGACACCACGATGGACGACCTCGTCGCCAACATCAACGCGGTGTCCAATCAGACGGGGGTGACGGCAGTCCGTGACGCAGGGGCGGCAGCCGGTGAGAGTCGTCTTGTGCTCGTCAACCGGACGGGTGCCGCGATCTCCATGACGGTCAACGATGCCAACGCAGCCACCATCACCGGCTTTGCTTCGGGAACCAACTCCGTTGCAGCGGGCGAAAACGGTGCCATCGTGCTCAACCAGAACCTGAACTCGACCAATGTCAACTTCAACACTGCCGGGACCGGCAGCGCGATCACTGGGGTGGCTGCGGCAGCGACGACGCTGACCAACGAGTCGGTGCAGAATCAGACGGTCAACAGTGCCGCGTCCTCCAATCTCGCCCTGCTGACCTTCCAGCGAGCGATTGACCAGATCAACAGCGAGCGCTCGGTGCTGGGTGCCAGTCTGAACCGCTTCGATTCGGTCATCCGCAACCTCGAGAACGTGCGCGAGAACATCTCGGCAGCCCGCAGCCGCATCCAGGACGCGGACTTCGCCGTGG
>DNIF01000281.1 GCA_003485715.1 Gammaproteobacteria bacterium | reverse complement strand
AACTTCGTTGACAAACACCGTGACCGCGGTGTCGGCCGAGGAATGGCGCAGCCAGTTCATCGCGGAAAAGATCGCGGTCCTGAAGTGGTGGGAGGCCGCCGTTGCAGCGTTGTACGACCTCGGTGGCAAGGGCAAGGTCAGCGACCTCACGGAGCACCCGTTCATCAAGGCGGTGATCGCTGCCAATGGCCCGAACCGGAACATCCGGCAAACCCTCTGGCAGACGCTGAACTCGCACGCGGTCGAGGACTCCGCGACCGTGAAGCTGAAGAGGCGCCTCGCGCCTGGCGTCTTTGACAAGTCGGCAGAGTCGGTCTGGCATCTGGCTGGCGACTGGCGCGACACCTGTGAGGATCTGGTCCGTCTGGTCGACGAACTCAAGGCCGGCCACCGCGACACTGGGGCGGTCCAGCGCTACAGCTTCGTCACCTTCCACCAGTCCTACGGCTACGAGGAATTCGTCGAGGGGCTACGGCCAGTGCTCGACGGTGATACGGAGGCCGGCGAGATCCAGTACGAAATCCGCGCAGGTGTCTTCAAAGACCTGTGCCGCCGGGCTCGGTCGGCACCGGACCAGCGATTTGCGATGGTGATCGACGAGATCAACCGGGGCAACATCAGCAAGATCTTCGGCGAGCTGATCACCTTGATCGAACCCGACAAGCGCGAGGGTGCCGAGAACGCCGTGTCGGTGACTCTGCCCTACTCGGGCGAGAGCTTTTCGGTGCCGGCCAACGTCGACATCATCGGCACCATGAACACGGCGGACCGGTCCTTGGCGCTGCTGGACACCGCGCTGCGCCGTCGCTTCGAGTTCGTGCCGGTGATGCCGGATGCCCGCGATGACCCGGGCGCGCCCCTGGCGGGCTTGCGAGTGAGCTCGGGCGAGCAGGTGGTCGACGTTCCACGCATGCTCGATGCCATCAACCAGCGTATCGAAGCGCTGTACGACCGCAACCATTGCATTGGCCATGCGTACTTCACGCCCCTGGCCAAGGTGCCCGATGGTGACGAGCGGCTGGTTGCCTTGCAGCAGGTATTCAGCACCCGCATCTTGCCCCTGCTCGAAGAATACTTCTTCGAGGACTGGCAAAAGATTCGCCTCGTCCTGGCCGACAACCAGAAGCCCCCGACCGCGCAGTTCGTGCGGGAGAGCGCCGAGCACGAGGACGATCTGGCGCGCCTCTTCGGTGGCGATCACGGCCTGGACAGCTACGCCACGAAGCGCCGCTACGCGGTGCAGGATGCCGCCTTCTCCAACCCGGATGCCTACATCGGCATCTACCAGACCTTGTCGGCTTGAAGCCGCAGCCCCGGTGAACGGCATCACGATCTACGAGTTCGACGCGCTGATGACGGCGGGATCGGATGCCGCCGACGCTGAGGGTGTGCATCGCATACCCAACAAGGTCTACGCTTGGCTGGAGGATCAGTGCCTTCGAGCCGCCGAGGCGGGAGAGGCGGCGTGGCTGCGCCTCACGCAGCGCCGGGGGCGCCGCGTGGTGCAGGTCACCAGCTTCGTCGGCGTGATCCGCGCACCGAATGGGTTCCAGATCGAGGTGCTGCCCAAGGTCGGCAAGGCCATCGACGGTGGCGCGAAGGAGGCGCGCCAGCTGCTGATCGAGATGCTCTGCTGCCTGCAGGGCTTCCGCCACGTGCAGACCGACAGCGCCAAGATCTCGGCGGCGCGCATGCCGCTGCTGGAGGTCTTCATCGCAGAGTTCCTCAGCACGGTCGAGCGCATCGTCAAGCGGGGGCTGCGCAGCGACTATTCGAGCCGGCAAGACAACCTGTTCGCCTTGCGAGGCAAGCTGCTGATGGCGCCGCACCTGCGGCAGAACCTGTATCGTGCTGACCGTTTCTTCACCGAGCACGACGAGTTCTCGACCGACCGGCCGGAGAACCGCTTGCTGCACGCCGCACTGCAGCGGGTGTTGATGCTGTCGGCGTCCCAGGCCAACCAGCAGCTGGCCCGCGAACTGCAGTTCGTGTTTGCGGACGTGCCGGCGTCGGCGCAGCCCCGGATCGACTTTCAGCGGGTGCGTCTGGATCGGGGCATGGGGACCTACGCCGACGCACTGGCTTGGACTCGCCTGATCCTTGACGAGGAGTCGCCCCTGACCGGCACGGGCGGCCACCGTGCGCCGTCGTTGCTGTTCCCGATGGAGGCCGTGTTCGAAGCATTCGTTGCCAAGCACCTGGCAAGGCAATTGGCGCGGCCACTTACCCTGAAGACCCAGGCTCGCAGCCATCACCTGGTACGCCACCGGGAGCAGAATTGGTTTCGGCTGAAGCCCGATCTGCTGATTCGGGAGGGTGATCGCGACGCGCTAGTGCTGGACACCAAGTGGAAGCTGCTGGACGGCTTGAAGGCGAACGGCAGTGATAAGTACGGCCTCTCGCAGGGCGACTTCTACCAGTTGCAGGCCTACGGCCACAGCTACCTGGACGGCCAGGGCGATGTCGTTCTGATCTACCCGAAGACCGCCGCGTTCGACCAGCCGCTGCCGGTGTTCGAGTTCCCGAAGTCGGAGGGGCTGCGGCTTTGGGTGCTGCCCTTCTGCCTGACATCGCGGCGGCTGGCGATCCCCCACGGCGCGCCATTTGCCGAGGCATTTGCGGGCAGTGGCGCCGCGGAAGCCGGTGAAGAGGAGTTGTCAGCCGTTGGTTGACAACTGCCAGCCCGCGGGAGCCCGCTCCATTACTATTGAGCTCAATGGGCAGTTTTTGCGGCGGGCAACCCTCCGCCCCGATTTCCTACCAATTCCGCTCTGTTACCCACATTTCCTCATTGACCCGCTCTATTAATATTGAGCTCAACTGCTGGTTTTTACTAAAGACAACCGCCCACCACCATACACAAGGGCTCGGATAGTCTCCGGGCCCTTTTTCTTGGCCGTTTCCCCAGGGAAGCGCACCGATGTGCTGCGGGTAGCCGCCTGCCGAAACCCCCGAAATCGGCCACTTTCTCCACCAGAGCCGTCTCTGTTCTCCGTTTGGCCTGCGGGTAGGCGCAGATGCATTCCTCGCTAAAGGAACCACTTACGCGCGGCGGTTCATCGTCAACCAAGGTGGCCGGTCAGGCATCAAACCTGCCACACTGGCACAATGGGAACTTATACGTTACTATTTGACCCGTGAGCTACCAGATCAAAGAACTCCTGCTGGACGATGGCGACAGCCCCTTCGCGGAGTGGTTCGGGTCGCTGGAGGCCGTTGCCGCCGCCAAGGTGCGCGTAGCCGTCAGCCGGATGGAACAGGGCAACCTGTCCAACGTCGCGTGGTTTCGCGGTATTGGGGAATACAAGATCGATTGGGGGCCGGGCCTGCGCATCTACCTTGCCAAGGACGGTCTGAAGATCATCATCCTGATCGGCGGCGGCACCAAAAAGCGTCAACAGCAAGACATCGACCAAGCGGTGACGCTGTGGGAAGACTACAAGCACCGCAAGGCATCAACTAGACAAGGAAAGTGAACATGGCACTGACCCGTGATTTCAAAGAGACCGTGGCCGCGCGCGTGCAGAACGATCCGGCCTTTGCGCAGGCGCTTCTGGACGAGGCCATCACCCTGTTTGTAAATGGCGAGCCGGAATCAGCCAAGCTGATCCTGCGAGACCTGGTGAACGCTACGGTCGGCTTCGAGGCGCTGGCCGAGGAAATCCATAAGCCTGCCAAGAGCCTGCACCGGATGCTGTCGCAATCGGGCAACCCGACCATGAGCAACATCTCGGCTGTGTTTGCGGCCATCAAGCGCGCCCTCAAGGTCGAGGTGCACACCCAGATCGTGATGACCTGACTCTCAGGCGTCAAACCCTGCCACCACCTCCCGCTGCGCCATCCAGTCGGTCGGCAGCGGATTGCGCTGGAACCACAACAGGCTCATGCACCGGGGCTGCTGCCCGGCCAGGATGGTCTGGATGATGGCAGGCTCCAGCAGGGTCAGGCGCAGCAGCTCGTTGACCGTCGAGTGATGCAGGCCTTCGCGCTGGGCGATGTCGCTGCCACTGCCCACCACTCCATCGTCGAGCAGTTGCTGCCAATAGAAGGCCCGCGTCAGCGCCACCAGCAAGGGATGATCGTGCTGCGTGGCAACCCTGCCCGGTGCCTCGACTTGCCCATCCGGCCGCACGACCACTTTGCTGGCCCCGCGCTTCCTGATCTTCAGCGGGATGAAGCTGCCGGGCATCATCAACTAGCGATTGCTCAGACCAGCACCTGAAACAACTTCTTCAAGTAGGCGCTGGCACCATCCTCCATGAACAACACGTTGCGGCTTTCCAGATCGGCCTTCTTTGTCGGGTCGCCCACGTTGAGCAGGTCGGCGAACTTCGTTGGCGAGAGGACAAAGGCATTCAAGACCAGCGGTGCTTCGCCCGCCTTGACTCGCTGGGGCCGTTTAAGGCCGCGTTGGGTCGCCAGCCCTCCACCACCAATTCGCAAGCCAGACATCTCGCCTGGCGATGTTTTTCGCTCATGCGCGGCTGCCTGACGGCCTGCCGAATGCTGCAGGTGGCGGCGTCTGGCACTTGCCCTCAACCGCGCGCAGACCAACGATACCGGTGTCTCCGGCGAGTCGGGCCCGTTTGAGCCCGGCGCATTCCTTCGGATTCAACCGGAATCCCGCCAGATTCTCGCGGAGTCGGAGCCGCCCCCCCACTGAAGTTCAGGAATCCTGTGGCAGCTGAGGCAGTTGTCGAGTGAACGAAACCACGCTGTCGACGCCATCCGCGAGCGACTCGCCAGACGCATCCTCGTTGATGACTTTGATGACCCGCGAGCGCTGGGTCGAAGTGGCTCGTATCCTGGCCACGGGTCTCGTGGCCCTGCTGTTCTGGCAGGGCCTGGTCCCGCTGGAGCTACTGTGGCTGGCGGTTGCGGTTGGCCTGTATCCACTGGTGAAGACGGGCCTCTCGGACCTGATTCACGAACGCAAGATCGGCACCGA
>DNIF01000170.1:6710-7900 GCA_003485715.1 Gammaproteobacteria bacterium | reverse complement strand
CGACGAAGTGCATCGCCATCAATCCGAAGCTGCGCGAGATCGACTCACTCACCTTCGACTTCCTGGTCGGCTTCGCCCGCTCCAACGATCTTGAGACGATCGGTCTGCTCGAGGGGCAGTAAGTCGCGGGTCGTGGGGCGTGCTGACCAAAGCAGCCCCGCTGGCTGACGAGCGCTGGTCATAGCGAGTTGAGGTTGGGTGCGCTGCGCTTTGAGTGTCGCGCTCAAAAAGCCGCTGAGTCTGGTTTCAATCCACGCGCGCACCGAAGTGCGCGCGCTGCTCGGGCAAATCGCTCCGTCTTGTCGCGTCCGACTACTGCCCGTCCCTCGATATGGGCGTGCGGGTCTTCAATGCGCCGGATGTAGTCCTGAAATCCCGCGCGATATTTGCCCAGGTCGTGCCAGAGCCCGGCGAGCTCGGCCCACGGGCCGCCGCCGAATGGCTCGGCGAAGGCTCGTGCCATCCGCGCAACCTCACGCAAATGTTCCTCGAGCGAGTGGATCTCGATTTGGTCCCCAACTCGGCGGGTGTGGGCTGCTGGCTGCATGGTCACAGCGAGAGCTTAGAAGGCGTGAGGCTCAGAAAGTGAGCCCCGACCGCTATTTGGGCAGCGGCGGTTCAAGCGCCGCTGCAGCGCAGGCATTGCATCCTCCGGGGTAATGGCGCGAGCGGGGAGGTTTCATCCCCCCCGCCCCCCGTCACTCCTCCGGCCAGTTGCGGATGTAGGACTTCAGCAACTGGTTCTGGAACTGCGTTTCGGTGAGCGCGGCCTTGACGATGTCGCCGATGGAGAGCAGGCCCGCCAGGCGTTCGCCGTCCATCACTGGCAGGTGGCGCACACGGCGACGGGTCATGAGGTCCATCACGGCGTCGAGGGAGTCGTCGAGGGAGCCGATGATGACGTTCCGGCTCATCACGTCGGCCACCCGCAAGGACTGCCAGTCGTTGCCGTGCCGGTGCAGGGTGCGGATGAGTTCGCGCTCGGTGACGATGCCGGCCAGGCTGCCGCCGTCCTCCAGTACCAGCAGCGAACCCACGCGGCAGGCGATGAGCTTGTCGATCACGTCGGCGAGCGTGGCTTCGGGCGCGATGCTGTAGACGGCATCGCCCTTGGTCTTGAGGATGTCGGCTATGCGCATGCGGGGCTCGGTCCTGCGGGGAAGTAGGAAGGGCTCTGGATGTTAGCGGCT
>DNIF01000170.1:0-6339 GCA_003485715.1 Gammaproteobacteria bacterium | reverse complement strand
GGGCGCAGCTGCGTCAGCCGCAGAGGCGTTCTTCTGCCTCGCGGTAGCGGGCGGCCGTCTGCGCGATCACTTCAGAAGGCAGGCGCGGGCCCGGGGCGCGCTTGTCCCAGTCGAGCGTTTCCAGGTAGTCGCGCACGTATTGCTTGTCGAAGGAGGGGGGCACCTCGCCCGGTCGCCAGGCATCCGCCGGCCAGAAGCGTGAGGAGTCCGGTGTGAGCGCCTCGTCGATCCACACCAGCCGATCCTGGTCGTCCAGCCCGAACTCGAATTTGGTGTCGGCGATGAGGATCCCGCGTGCCTCGGCATGGGCACAGGCCGCGCCGTACAGCGCCAGGGCGGTGTCTCGCACCTCGGCGGAACGCGCCTCTCCGAGAATGGTGCATAGCGCCGCGAAGTCGATGTTCTCGTCGTGCGAGCCCGCCGCAGCCTTGGTGGCCGGTGTGAACAGCGGCTCGGGCAGGCGTGCACCGGGCGACAGGCCGGCAGGCAGCGCATGGCCGCAGACGGCCCCCGTGGCCTGGTAGTCCTTCCAGCCGGAGCCGGCGAGGTAGCCGCGCACGACGGCCTCGACCGGCAGGGGCCGCAGGCGCCGGACGACCATGCTGCGGGCGACGAGCGGTGCCGGATCGACACCTGCCGGCAGCACATCTTCAAGCGCGCGCGCCACCAGGTGATGTGGAACGATATGGGCGAGTCGGTGGAACCAGAACTGCGACACCCGCGTGAGCACTGCGCCCTTGCCCGGGATCGGATCGGGCAGGATGACGTCGAAGGCCGACAGGCGATCGCTGGTGACGATGAGCAGGTGGCCATCGTCGATGGCGTAGAGGTCGCGCACCTTGCCGCGTCCGAGGAGTTCGAGCCCCGGGATGCTGGATTCGAAGAGAGCGCTGCTGCCGACGGATGTCATGCCCTGTTTCCCTATAATCCTCGAAACTTCCGGTTTGGACCGGCCCCTGAAACCGCAAGACGGAGCCTACGATGAGCGAACGCCCGCCCGCTACGACCGGCATGCATCACCTGGCCCTGAACGTGTCCGACCTCGAGGCGACCGAGCGCTTCTATGTGGATCTCGTCGGCATGCAGGTGGAGTGGCGCCCGGATCCGGATAATGTCTATCTCTGCTCTGGCAGCGACAACCTCGCCCTGCACCGTGCGGCTGCGCCGCCCGCTGGCCCGCAGCGCCTGGACCACCTGGGCTTCATCCTCCGGCGCCCCGAGGACGTGGATGCCTGGCACGCCTTCCTCGCCGGTCACGGCGTCATCTTTCGCTCGGCACCCCGCACGCACCGGGACGGCGCCCGCAGCTTCTATTGCGAAGATCCGGATGGCAACGTGGTCCAGTTCATCTACCACGCGCCAATATCGGACCGCTGAGCGGCAGCAGAGCGGGCCAGCAGCGGCAGATCACCGCTCAATCCGGTCGCGCGCTCGATGAGCGCCCGCTTCAATGGCCCCGCGTGATCGAAGGCGCGCATGCCGAGCGTGCGCAGACCGCGACGCCAGAGTTCGCCACCCTCCGACCCGCTGTCGTTGAAGAGCCAGCGGAAGCCGTCCATGGCGAGCTGCATGCCTTCGTTTTCACCGCGCCGCCAGCGCGCATAGCGGCGCAGCACGCTGCGGCTGCCGGGGTCTCGGCCCGCCCGCCTGGCGTCGGCGACCACCTCGCAGAGACTGGCGGCATCCATGAAGCCCAGGTTGGCCCCCTGGCCGGCGAGTGGATGGATGGTGTGCGCGGCATCTCCCACCAAGGCCACTCGGGTGGCGACGTATTCGCTGGCATGCCCGCGACGCAGTGGGTGCGTGGCGCGGGGAGTGAGCGGCTGGAGCCCTCCGAGCACGCCCTTGCTGGCGCGGGTCAGCGTGGCGATGAAGCTGGCGTCGTCCAGCTCGAGGCGCTCGGCGGCGAGGGCCTCGGGCAGGGTCCACACCAGGGCGGCATGGCGCGGGTACCCGAGCGGCAGCAGGGCGAGTGGCCCGGTTGCCAGAAAGACCTGCCGGGCGACATCGCCGTGCGGCCAGTCGGATTCCACCACTGTGACCAGGGCATGCTCACCGTAGTCCCGCTCGTCCCAGCCGATGCCAGCCAGCTCACGCACGCGCGAGGCGGCCCCGTCGGCACCGACGAGCAGCGCGGCCTCGACGCGCTCACCATCGAGGTCCACGCGTACGCATTCCGGCAGGACGGTCAGGCCGCGCAGTCGCGCCGGCCGCCATTCGCGTACCTGCCCGGCCAGTCGTGACTCGAGGGCGGCCTGCAACACAGCCACCTCGACGATGTGCCCGAGACAGGGCATTCCGGAGGCGCCGGCCTCGAGGCGCACCCGCGCCGGGCTGCGGTCATCCCAGACCTCCATGGCCTCGTAACAGCCTGAACGCCCCGCGGGCATGGCGGGCCAGGCCCCGAGCCGTTCGAAGAGATTGACCGAGGCGTGGGTGAGGGCGAGTACGCGCGCGTCGTAGGGATCGCCAGATGCCGGCATGGCCTGACGGGCACGCACATCGACGATACCGGTGCGACAGCCGGAATGCGCGAAGGTGAGCGCGGTCGCGACTCCCACCACGCCCCCGCCGACGACCAGCACATCGAGGTCAGGCCCGTTCATGTCCTTGGTTCTCCTGGATCGGGTGACGCTGAGTTCCCTGCCCGATGCGATTTGAGTGGTCACGCGGGCTGCTTTGGCAATGTGGACGCGGGATGCGGGGCGTGCCCGCAGAGACCCGACCCGAGCATCGGCAGCGGCGCTCCGCGCAGCAATCGCGGCAGTGTGCCGGCGAGGCCGGCCGCACGCAGTACCAGCCGTTGCTTGAGGGGGGCACACAGGTTGATGGCTGCCATGCCGGCTGCGCGGGCCAGTCCGGCGCCGGGCAGGTCACGCGAGGTCGTCCACCACAGGGTGTTGGCGAGGGCCGCCGTGATCCGCTGATCGACGATGCGCTCACGGGTGAAGGCGTCGAGTCGGATATCGGCACCCGGGTCGCCGCCGGCGTGCAGGGCCGTAACGACCGCCTCCGTGAGGGCCGCGATGTCGCGGATGGAGAGGTTCAGCCCCTGGGCGCCATTGGGATGGAAGGTGCGCAGTGCGGCGCCCAGCAGCAGGAGGCGCCCCCGCCAGGCGGGCGTCGCGAGGCTCTGCACGATGGGATAGCCCTGCCGGGGACCAGGGGCGGACAGCGCGCCCAGTCGCCTGCCGAGCAGGGCCGTGAGGCTGGCGCACCATTCGCGGTCGCCCTGCCCGAGTGCGTCGCTGAGGTCGTTGCTGGCCACACAGCGCACGATCGTCACCCGTCCCTCAGGGGCCGGAAGCACCGCGAGTGGACCCGAGCGGGTGAGGACCTCGATGGCACGTCGCCCTGGATGCCGGGCCGGTGTCAGCGTGCACACCACGGCCGCCTGGGCATACGGCGCCGAATCGATCTGGAAGCCGAAGCGTTCTCGCAGGGGTGAACGCCCGCCATCGGCAAGCACCACGAGCCGGGCCTGCACGGCAGTGCGCCCTTCGGGACCTTCGATCTCGACCCGCATGCTCGCCGGCTCGCAGGCGACGGCGGATACCTGGGCACCCCGACGAAGGTCGCAGAGATCGCCCGGGAGGTCAGCGACGGCGGCCTCCAGCGCCCCCTGTAGCGCTCCCGCCGGGACTACCCGCCCCAGTTCATCGAGCCCGGCATCACCGGCCCGGAGCAGGATCACCCCGGGCCCGCCCTGATCCGCCACGAGGATGGAATCGACCGGACGCATCACCCCCGCCAAGCGCGCACAGATCCCCAACGCATCCAGCACGCGGATGCTGGCCGTAGCCATGGCGAGACCGCGCAGGTCATCCGAACGCGCGCCCGCCGCCTGTGGATCGACCAGCAGTACCCGCGCACCCTGGCGCACCAGCGCGAGCGTAAGCAGGCAGCCCACCGGGCCGCCGCCGATGACCAGACAATCGTAAGGTGCTTCACGCATGGGTCAGTGGCTTATCCCGGACGGCCCGCGCCCTCAGGCGGCGGCTGCCTGCCCCTGTGCCATCAGCGACTCGATCTCGGCGACCGTCTTGGGCGCGGCCCGGCTGAGCACGTCGGGCTCGCCACGGGTGACGAGGACGTCGTCCTCGATGCGGATACCGATCCCGGCGAAGCGTTTCGGCAGCCCCTTGGTGCCGGGGATGAAGTAGAGCCCGGGCTCGACGGTGAGGGTCATGCCGGCCTCGAGTAGCCGCCACTGGCCACCGACCTTGTAGTCGCCGACGTCGTGCACATCCATACCGAGCCAGTGGCCGGTGCGGTGCATGTAATAGCTGCGGTAGGCCCCCTCGCGGATGAGGGTCGGGACCCGGCCCTTGAGCAGGCCGAGACCGACCAGCCCACGGGTGAGCACCCGCACCGCCGCTTGATGCGGGTCGTCCCAGTGATTGCCTGCCCGGCACTTGGCGATCGCCGCCAGTTGCGCCTCCAGCACGACCTCGTAGATGTCGCGTTGCAGCGGGCTGAAGCTGCCATTCACCGGGAAGGTGCGGGTGATGTCGCTCGCGTAGCAGTCGTACTCCGCGCCGGCATCGATGAGCAACAAATCGCCATCACACAGCACGGATGCGTTCTCGCGATAGTGCAGGATGCAGCCGTTGACGCCCCCCCCGACGATCGAGGGGTAGGCGGGCGAACGGCTGCCAGCCTGCAGAAAGGCGTGCTGAAGGATGGCCTCGATCTGGTACTCGTGCATGCCGGGCCGGCAGCGCACCATGGCCTCGCGGTGCCCCTCGGCGGCGATCTCGGCGGCGCGCCGCATCACCCGCACCTCGGCTCGAGATTTATGCAGACGGAGTTCGTGCAGGACATGCGCCAGGGTGATGAACTCCTCCGGGGCATTGACCCCCTGGCGTGCCTTGCCACGCACCCGGTTCAGCCAGCCGAGCACGCGCTGATCGAACTCCGGGTCGAGGCCCATGGTGTAGTAGATGCGTTCCCGGTTCTCGAGCAGGCCGGGCAGGATGTCGTCGAGATCCGTGATCGGGAAGGCGTCATCGGCTCCGTACTGGGCGCAGGCACCCTCGAGACCGGCCCGGCGACCGTCCCAGGTCTCGCGCTCTGCGTCGCGTTCGCGACAGAAGATCAGGAACTCTCCCTGCGCACGACCTGGCACCAGGACGATGACCGCTTCCGGCTCAGGAAAGCCGCTGAGGTAGTAGAAGTCGCTGTCCGGGCGGAAGGGATAGTGGACGTCGCGGTTGCGGATGCGCTCGACCGCGGTCGGCAGGATGGCGATGCTGCCCTTGCCGACGTGTTCCATCAGCCGGCGGCGGCGGCGCGCGAATTCTTCCTGGTCCATGCAGGCTCCTGCTGCAATGCGGCGCGTTTGAACTGCGCGGCGGCTGATCTCAAGGCCCTCAAGCCTAGCAGGCAGGCGGGTGAGAGAGACATCACGGTGACTGCCCGCGTGGCACGGGCCACTCACCGGCACTCAGGGTGAACCCAGGCGGCCTCAATGCACCTCGCGCCCTCGGGTGCACTCACCCTTCACGACCAAAACGCCCATACGGATGTACTCGATGAGCTCCTCGAGGGCACCGTCGTCGTCGGTCGTCGCCGCAGTGGCGTCCACGCGGGCGATCGCCTGGAGATCGGCCACGAACTCACTCGCCTCCTCTCCCAACGCGGGTCGCTCGCCCAGACCGGCCTGCGCCAGACCGAGCACGAAGGCGTCGCACCATTCAGCCAGCGCAGTCACGCGATCGAGGATTGGCGCGTCATCGTCGGGCAGGGCGAGTGCCCAACCGTAGTCGTCGTCAGTGAGGGAGCTTGCGGTCGCCTCCACCAGGGCCAGCAGTGCGCTCCGCGCGAGTTCCGGATCTTCCGGGGCCCGTTCATCGGCAAGAAGCCCCGCAACCCAGTCCTCGTGGTCGACCTGCTCCGACAGGCACCACAGCGCACAGAAGCGCGCCTGATAAACGACTGGAGGATGTTCTAGCCCGGCCGCAGCGAGATCGTCGGCGTGAGCCTGATAGTGCATATGCTGCCTCCTGCGAGTGAGGGTTTCGGAACCTTGGCCTGAGTATGCGTCCCGGCGACGGGCTCACAGCATGGAGCGTGCGGACGCGCCTTGCCACGTGTGCCTGCCGCGAATTACCGGGGACGAGCGCAGCGTCCAACTTCCGTTGCGTGGCATCGTGCCCATGTCCCCGCCCGCGGTTGACCGTGCCGCGCGCCACTGCCTATAGTGCCAGCGCCGCGCGAAGCGTCTTCCCGCGCGATTTTCCCAGCATATTTCAGGGGTTTGCTTGATGCCCGAGGGCGTGCACGCACCACTCGACCTGGCCGCGCTCGAGTCCCGTGTGGACGAGCTCGCACGGCGCA
>DNIF01000036.1 GCA_003485715.1 Gammaproteobacteria bacterium | reverse complement strand
CCAGGCTCGCCAGCGCCTCGAGCCGCTCGACGAACTGCTGCACGGCCTGATGCAGGGCGGGGTCGTCGCGGTGGGCATCGCCGGGCCAGCCGGCCCGGGCCAGCCGCTCCTGAAAGCGCTGCGCCCAGGTCGAGGGTGGCGCAGGATTCGCCCAGGCCACCCGTGCGTCCTCGCCGAGACCGGCAAACAACCGCGCCCACTGCGGGGCGTCCCGTGTTGCGCCGGCAAGCACGCTAGCTGCCGTCCACGGCTCGATGCGCGTGCGGCGCAGCTTCCGGTCCACACGCACCCGCCCGTCCAGTTCCCCCGCCGCTCCGGCGATGCACGGGGACAGCAACAGGCGGGTCCAGTCGGCGGCGGGTGCCGAAGCCGTGCCCACCCCGAAGCCCAGGATCGCCAGGGCGTCGGCCACCACGGGCCAATGGCTTAGCGAGGGCGTCCAGGCGAGGTCGTAGACCGGGGCCGGGGCTGCACCTCCCCGGTAATGGCGCTGCGGTTGCAGGGTTTCGTCGAGCACCCGTTGCAGGTCCACTGCATCGGTGTCGATGTCGGGGACGACGATGGCGATGCGGGCTGCGGGGTCGGAACAGAGCCAGGCGCGCGCCCAGCGGGCGGCCGCGCGGCGCTCGGTCTCCGGGTCAGGCGCGTGCCGACCCTGGAAACCCTGGGGGTCGGGCAGGGCGGGGGCGTCGCTGTTTTCCGTCGGTACTCCCGTGACGGTGAGGCCCAGACGCGTGCAGGCAGCCAGCAGGCGCTGGTGGGCCGGGGGCAGTTCGAGGAAGCCCAGCAGTCGCAGGTGACGGGCCCCCGCCAAGTGCGTCGTCGCAAGCACCGAGGGCAGACGTTCGAGGGCCAGCGGCCGGTCGAGCAGACCGTGGCCAGCGAGGCGGCGACGGTAATCCGCGGTCCAGGCCGCAAGACAGGCCGCTTCTTCGTCGGCCCACGCCGGTGGCAGGTCGTGCAGCGGCAGACCGGCCTCCAGCCACAGCCGCCAGGCACGCATGGCGGCCTCCACCGTGGCCGCGCGCGAGACCAGGGCACCGGCACCCAGCCGGCCCACGTTCGTGGTCTCCCAGTCGCCGAGTACCTCGGCCCATAGCATGCGCGACTGCGTGGTATCGATGACGGGCGGCAGGACCCCGCGGGCCGTCGCGGCCGCACACAGTGTGCCGAGCCACTGCTCGAGGCTGGCCACGCGCGGTCGCGCCCAGGCAAGTGCGCCCGCGTGGCGCCTGGCCTCGGCGTGCACCGCCAGCACGCGCGCCGCCTGACGGTGGGTGGCCGTGACGATGACGCCACCCTCGGTCGCAAGGTGTGCGAGCCACTCAGCCTCGGTCGCGGCTGCCCGACTGGGGGCCCGCTCAGGGGTGGGAGTCATGGCGGTTCGTCGGTGCCATGAACGTCAGTCTGCCACGCCCGCATTCCGACCGCGCCGTCATCCCCAGCGCGTCATCCCGGAGTTCACCGCCGCCGTTCCGGGCCGGGCCAGTACACTCGGCATCGATGCTCATCCTTCTCGCCTTCCTCACCATCGCTGTCGGGATGGCACTCGCCGTTCTCGGCCTGCCGCGTGTGCACGTACTGCGGCAGGCCCACCGTCTGCTCGCCGCCGCTCTCATCTGCCTGGCATTCATCGACGGGGCCTGGCTGCTGGCCGGTTCCGCCGCGTTGGTGGCCGGGGCTGGCCTGCTCGCCGCCCACCTGCCGGATCGCGACTGGGGTCTCACGCTCCTGTTGCCGCACATCGCCGGCGCGATCCTCGTGCTCGTGATCGTGGCCCTCGGGTCCGCCGTCCCGGGTTGATCCCTTGGCCGGCGGAGGCTGCCGAGGGGCGGGTCTTGCTCCAGCCGCGATGGTGGCGAATTCGGGCGAGCCCTGCAGTTGACAACCTCGGACAGCCAGTCGAAGTTCTGCGGCGAGATCCCGCGGCAAAACGCGCTCCCCGGCTGCATCGGGTGGGTCGCGTCACTTCAACGAGGCCGCGCAACGCGCCTTCTACCTTGATCGTGAGGGCAGACCCTGGTTCGTCACCCACCAAGTCCCGCTCGAGGACTTCCGCCCGCTGCCTCCCAGCCCCTGAATGACAGCGCTCCGGGTTGCGGGGTCGCGGGTGCAGCCCCCCCCGACGTGCGCGTAGCGCGTGAGCGACTGGAGGCCGAAGGCCTCACGGTCGAACGCGGCGACCGACAGCTTCTGCACGGCCTGGCCCTGGTGGTGGAGTCCGGGCAGGCCATCGAACTGACCGGGCCGAACGGTTGCGGCAAGACGACACTCCTCAGGGTGCTGGCCGGACTCTGCCTGGCCGACACCGGCAGCGTGCGCTGGTGCGGAAGCCCCATTGCGGAGGTGCGGCCCGAGTGGCACGCGGCGCTCGCCTGGCTCGGCCATCTGGATGGGCTCAAGGCCGAACTCACCGCCTTCGACAACCTGGCCCTCGAGGCCGGCGTCAGCGCCCCCGCAGCCTTGCACGCGCTCGCCCAGGTCGGCCTCGCGGCCGCGGCCGAAGTCGAGGCGGGCCGGCTTTCGGCCGGCCAGCGACGGCGACTTGCACTCGCCCGCGTGCTGTTGTCGGCGCGCCGGATCTGGCTGCTCGATGAGCCGTTCACCGCCTTGGACGTGGATGGTCGTGCGCTGGTGCGTCGGCTGATGATCGAGCACGTGACGGCCGGCGGGATGCTCGTCTACAGCAACCATCACGACGAGGGGATCGGCCTGGCGCGACGCCTGGCGTTGCCGCCACCTATCGAGATCGGCGCGAACCCCATCGAGATCGGAGAGCAACCGACATGAGGGGCGAGGTCTCCACGGCTCGGGAGGTGCTCGCCCTGCTGCGACGCGATCTCGCCGTGCTTGGTGCCCGGCCCGCAGACCTTGCGCAACCGTGGGTGCTCTTCCTCATCGTCTGCACCCTCTTTCCACTGGGCGCCTCACCCAGTCCGGCACTTTTGGCCGAAATCGCCCCGGCGGTGATCTGGGTGGGTGTGTTGCTGACCCTGCTGCCGGCCGTCGAGCCGCTCGTGCGTGCCGATCTGCAGGACGGCACCGCAGATCGGCTGCTGCTCTCGCCGGCCCCGCTGCCGCTGCTCATGCTGGCCAAGGCCACGGTCGCCTGCATCGCCGTGGCCCTGCCCTTGATGCTCATCGCGCCGGTGGCGGGCTGGCTGTTCGGGCTGCCGTGGCCGGCCGTACCCGTGCTGGCGCTGTGCCTGCTGCTCGGTGCGCCGACGCTCTGCCTGCTCGGACTTGCCGGGGCCGCACTGGTGGTGGGTTTGCCGCGCGGCGGCCTTCTGCTGCCCTTGTTGCTGTTGCCGCTGCTGGTGCCGGTGCTCATCTTTGCCGCCGGGGCCGTGCGGGCTGCGGCCCAGGGCTTCCCGGCCGAACCGGCCATCAGGATGCTGGCAGCGCTCGCGCTGCTCGCGCTATCCCTCGCCCCCTTCGCCGCCGCCGCTGCCTTGCGCCTGCGCGGCCAGGCGGGTTGAGCCGTGGAAGACGCCGACACCTCCGCGCCAACACAGGACACGCGGGGGTGGGCCATGCCGTCACTCCCCCGCGCGCCCCGTCATCCCCGCGCGCCCCGTCATCCCCGCGCAGGCGGGGACCCAGACCCGGTTGGTGCTCGTATGGAGCGCGTATTTCCGCCATCCCCGCGCAGGCGGGGATCCAGCGCCTTCCGCAGCGCCGGCATGACGACCGCTGGAACCCTGCCCTCGCGGCGATGACAGCTCGGTGATCGAGCGCCGCCAGGACGCGGTCAAGTCGGTTGGGGTCAGGGCCGATACGGCCGGTAACGAAAGCTATTCCAGCGGCACCTGCGGTTGCGCACTCCAGCAACCAACATACCCAAGGTCACGGGTCATTTTCTGCATGCAGCCGTCTTCGGCAAGCCTATCGGCGACTCAGGGTCTCACCTACCGTGCTGGTCGTCAGCGCGCGCTGATCCTCGTCGCCGCCTTGCTGGCGTTGGTCGCCATCGGGCTGGCAGGCAACGTGGTCGGCTCTCTGCACCGGATGGTGCGGGGCATCCAGCACCAGGGGTCGACGCCGCCCGCTGCCGCACGCCACCTCGCCGCCCTGTTGGAGCTGAGCGCCATGCCGCCGGCACGCAAGGGCGCGCCGATCGGACGCGATCCACTGACCGCTGCGCGTGAACTCACGCAGGCCGTCGCGGACGCGACGAGCCATTTTGACGACTATCGCGCCGCGAGACCGGACGCCGATTTGCGCGGCCTTGAACGTGCCATCGAGCGTTGGTCGCAGGCAGCGGGCGCGCTGGCTACTCTGCTGGCGAGCGACGGCGCCGATTCACGCGCCACGGCTCGCGCCACGCTGGGATTACGGATGGCGGGTGGGGAGTTGGCCAGCGCCGTCGAACTCCGGCACCGCATCGACCAACTACTGTCCCCGCCGCAATGGGCCCCCGCAGACCACGGCATCCACGTCGACACGGCGGTTCTGGTCGCCGGTGGTGCGCTCGTGATCGTGGTGCTTGCGACCGTTGGCCTGCTCGTCAGTGGCCTGCATTTCCTGCGTGTCAGTCGTCGCAGTGAGGATGCGGCGCGGCACGCGGGGCGGCGCGACGCCCTGACCCAATTGCCCAACCGGCGTGCGCTCGAGGCCGATCTCCACCGACTGCTCGAGAAGCGGTCGCACGGGCTGCTCGCACTGGTGAAGCTCGAACGTTTCACCCGCGTGGTGCACGTCTACGGCCCCGTATTCGCGGATCGCGCACTGGTAGCGGCGGCGCGCAGGATCGCCACCGATCTCGCCAGCCTGCACGGTGACGACGTGCAGATGTATCGACTCGAGGGCACGATGTTCGCCCTCATGCTGCCGGAGCTGAGCCGCGATCGGGCCCATGTCCTGCTGCACACCGTAGTCCGGGGCTTCAATGCCCCTTTGTGTCTGGACGACCACGACATCTTCCTCGACCTCCGCGTGGGACTGGTCGAATATCCCGATGCCGCCGCCAGTGCAGACATGCTGGTGAGTTCTGCCGAGACGGCCCTGAGGGTCGCGCGCGATGACGGTGCCATGCCAGTGCGACTCTTCGATCCGGAGATGCGCGCGAGTCTGCAACGGCGCACGGAGCTGGAAGAAGGTCTGCAACGTGCGTGCGCGGATGGGTCGCTCAGCCTGCACTTCCATCCGCAAATCGAGATCGCTACCGGGAGACTCGCCGGTCTGGAGTCGCTCCTGCGCTGGCAACATCCGCGCCTCGGCCCGGTGAGCCCGGCCGAGTTCATTCCCATCGCCGAAGAGATCGGGGCCATCAACGATATCGGTCGCTGGGTCTTGATCAGCGCCTGCGATCAGCTTGCCAATTGGCGGCGTTTCGGCCATCCGGATCTGCGCATGTCAGTGAACGTCTCGCCGCTGCAACTCGCCAGCGGCGAGCTACCGGATCTCGTGGCCGATGTGCTCCGCACCAGCGGGCTGCCCCCCGACAGTCTGGAACTCGAGATCACCGAAGGGTTCAGCCTCAACGACATGGACCTCATGTCGAGCGGACTGCATGCCCTGAAGGCCGTTGGCGTGCGCTTGGCCATCGACGACTTCGGTACCGGCTACTCCTCGCTGAGCTACCTGCGGCTGCTGCCGGTGGACGTGCTCAAGATCGACCGCAGCTTCGTGCGTGAACTACAGCGCGACGCCAAGCGCTACGACCTGGTGCGCATCGTGGTCGAGCTCGGCCATGCCCTCGGTCACGAGGTCGTCGCCGAGGGCATCGAGATGGCGGACGAGTTACGCGCCCTGCAATGGCTAGGCTGCGACCTTGCACAGGGCTATCTCACGTGCAGGCCGATGCCGGCGGAGGCACTGACGCCGCTGCTCGGGCGCGCGAACTGGCTGCCGGAAGGGGTGCTGCCCACCTCCGTGGTACGCCCCCGGACGCGCCCGGGGCGTTCATTCCAGGGTCAGAGTCGACTGCGCGAGGCGGCTGATATGTTGCTTACGGCTCCCCAACGAGCACAGCTTGCAGGTGCCGACGCCGGCAGCGGTGGGATCGACCCTCTTCCCTGAACACGCTGCCGCCCCACGCACCCGGCTGCATGCGGTGTGCGCCCGCAGATTTCAGCGGTCGGCCGCGACCTGATAGCCAAACGCCTCGCAGACGCTGCTTGCGCGACATGCGAGCGGGCGTAGACCTGCTGGCAGATCACCGCCACGACAATCCCAGCCACTCAGCACACTACCCTCAATCTGCGGTACGAGCAGGATGTGGCGCGCATTGACATCGGGGTAGCGCGCACTACCAAAGGCCAGTCGCAGGGCACCGCCTGGCATCAGACTCACGGCACGCAGTGCGGAGAATGCGGGTGCGGTCTCGCTTCCGACCGCTAGCTCCGCAAGGCTCTGCGGCAGTTGTCCAGTTCGAGCGAAGTAGTCCTCCACCGCCCGTTGCAGCGGTACGCTGCGCGACAGGGCCTCGGTGACCACCACCCGCTCGCCATAGGCAAGCGCACTCTGCGGTCCGGCCAGAAACACGAAAGGTGTGGAGATGCTGAACACGAGACAGCCGACTCCAACCGGATGCAGCCACGGCCGTCGCCGCAGGAAATCGGGCCAGCGCTCACGCAGGATGGCGGCCATCGCAATGCGCAGGTAGACAATCGCCAGCAGGAACAAGAGCCCCATGAGGCCGACGGTGAGCGTGAGCAACAGGCCCTCGCAGGTGTCGCCCGGGGCCGTGAGGCCGACGAGCTGGTCGGCCAGCCAGGCACTGCCGAAGGCAACAACGACAAAGATGACGTAACTCGATAGCCAGTGGGTCATGCGTGCGGGGTGATCCGTCGGGCAGCATTGATGGGGTGGGGCGTGGGGCAGCGGGGAGTGCGCCCCTTCAGAACGCGGCGGCTGTGGCCGTTACAACATAGTTGCAATGCTTCGACACGATACGACCACTCGCATGCCGGCGATCGCCCCGCAAATCACCTCGTCTTCGACCGACCTCTCCGGGGCCGTTCACGGGACCGTGCCCGTGGATCTCATCCCCGGCTATCGCCTGCGCGAGCTCCTCGGCCGTGGCGCGATGGCCAGCGTCTATCTGGCCGAGCAGATCTCGCTGGGTCGCGAGGTGGCGCTGAAGGTGTTGAACGTACCCGCCGGTGGCCAGCACGAGGCCAGCGGCGGCCTGCCCCTCGCCGAGGGGCGCCTGCTCGCGTCCATCAGCCACCGGCACGTCGTGACCCTCTACGACATCGGCGACCTCGGCGAGACCCAATATCTCTGCATGGAGTATCTGCCGGGCGGCGATTTGCGGCGGCG
>DNIF01000001.1 GCA_003485715.1 Gammaproteobacteria bacterium | reverse complement strand
CGCTCGATGATGCCGACGAAGATCGAGATCTGCTGCGCCAGCAGGAAGGAGGCGAAGGCAATCGTGAGGATGAGACCCAGATACTTGGCACGATCGCCGGTCAGCATTTTCAGGGCGACGAAATCCATGGCCTGCAACCTCTGGGGCGATCCGCCGAGACGGCGGCTATACTGCACTCATGGGTACAGTAATCCACGAATAATGCACTGGCAAGTACAGAAATGAAGGAAGTCGGCGCGCGCCGGGCTGCCGGTCGCCCCAAAGACCCGGAAAAGCGCAGCGCCCTGCTGTGTGCGGCGGCCCGGCTCTTCATCACACGCGGCTACGCCCAGACCAGCATCGAGGAGATCGCGCAGGCCGCCGGAGTCTCCAAGCTCACGGTCTACAGCCATTTCGAGGGCAAGGAGCACCTGTTCGGCGAGGTGATCAAGGCCCGCTGCGATGAGCATTTCGGTGGTGGCGACCTCATCCGCTTTGCCGACCGACCGCCGGCCGAGGCCCTCTGCGAGATCGCGCGGCGCTTCATCGAGCTCATCCTCAACGAGGAAGTGATCGCCATCTTCCGCATGCTCGTCGGCTCCGCCCAGAGCCATCCCGATCTCTGCCTGCGCTTCTGGGAGGTCGGCCCGGCACCGACACTTGATTCACTGGGCGAGCTGCTGCGGCACTATCAGGCGCGAGGCGACCTCGACATCCCGGACATCCCGGCCGCAGCCGATCACTTCTTCGCCCTGTTGCACGGCAGGATTCACCTGCGATCCGTGCTGGGCGTCGGCCGCCGCCCCAGCCGACGCGAGCTCAACGCGCTGATCGAGAGTGCCGTGGCCCTGTTCCTGCGCGCCCACGCAGCGGGCTGATGGCGGACATCCGGTTGGTGCCTGAAGATACTGGCCGAGGCTGAGTGGGCGCTGCCGCCGCTCGGCTTGGGGAGTTCTCCTTCGCCCCTGTGCAGACTCGCCAGCGTCAACCTGCTGACCGAGGAGGCGGTCGCGATCATCCCGATAGCAGCCGATGGCAGATCGGTAGTGCGGGTCAGCGTTCCGCGGGCTGGCCGCAAGGATCGGCCGGTGTATGTGGGCAGCAACCCGTTGATGGGCACCTACCGGCGCAACCATGCCGGCGACTATCGGTGTTCAGAGGACGAGGTTCGGCGCATGTTCGCGGACCAGTCCGATGAACCGGCGGATAGCCGAATCCTGGAGGGCTTCGGTCCCGATGACTTGCATCCGGAGTCCCTGCGACAGTTCCGCGTGCGGTTCGGCGCGGCTTCCCCCAGTCATGCGTGGTTGGCCGAGGATGATCCGGCCCTGCTGCAGCGTCTCGGGGGATTTCGCAGGGATCGGATCTCGGGCAAAGAAGGACTGACACTGGCGGGCATCTTGATGTTCGGCCGTGAACAGGCCATTCGAGACCCGGCGGCGCTGCCCGGCTTCCACCTCGATTATCGCGAGCGGCTTGCGGACTCGCCTGATGTGCGCTGGAGCGACCGGGTCACGCTTGATGGCACTTGGGAAGGTAACTTGTTCCAGTTCTACCGGCGCGTGCTGACGAAGCTGGGCGAGGGGCCGGGCTTGAGGCGGCCTTTTCAACGCGATGCCGAGGGCTATCGACGCGCCGACACAGCAGTGCATGAGGCCCTGCAGGAAGCCTTGGTGAACGCTTTGATCCATGCCGACCATGCGGGTCAGGGTGGCGTGGTGATCGACCGGCATCTCGATCGTTTCGAGTTCTCCAATCCGGGCACTCTGCTCCTGTCGCGCGAACAACTGCTTCGCGGCGGTGTCAGCGAGTGCCGCAACAAATCCCTGCAGAAGATGTTTCAGATGCTGGGCGTCGGCGACAAGGCCGGCTCCGGCATCGACAAGATTCGCAAGAGTTGGATCGAGCAACGCTGGCAGTCGCCACGGATGGTCGAAACAGTGAAGCCGGATCGGGTGCAGCTCACGCTACCGATGGTCAGCACCCTACCAGATGCCGCGATGCTGGAGCTGGGGCGGCGCTTCGGACCGCAGGTGGCCACACGATCCGGCGATGAAGTTCAGGCGCTGGTGACGGCACTGGAAGAAGACTTCGTGACCAACCAGCGGCTGCAGGATATGTTGGTGCTGCACAGCGTGGACATCACCCGCATGCTCCAAGGATTGGTTCGCGATGGCCTGCTTCGACCGGAGGGGAAAACACGAGGCACCCGCTACTATCTGGGGGGAAGCCCCCCGGATTTGGAACCGAGCCCCCCGGATTTGGAACCGAGCCCCCCGGATTTGGAACCGAGCCCCCCGGATTTGCAGGACGATCCGCACCTGCTCGAACTGGCAGCGCCCGTCCGCGCCAGCGGCAAGGCCCCCAGGGAGCTTGTCCGGGCCACCGTCCTTGGCCTCTGTGAGGGGCGATTCCTGCGCCTGCGTGAGTTGGGGCGTTTGTTGGATCGATCACCGGAAACACTCCGCGACAGCTACGTCAGCGGCTTGGTGGATGAAGGTCACCTGGAGCTCAGATATCCGGAGAACCGAAGCCATCCGGACCAGGCCTACCGGACTCGTCCAATCGAACGGGAGTGCGGGCCATGACGAGTCCCCGAACGTTGTCTTCCTCTCAGGTCAGGTCCCGGCCCACCCTCTAGCCGGCGGAGGAAGTTCTCGAATTCGAGCCCGAAGCCCTGCGAGCCTCGATCTGCATCAGTGTCAGCGACCTTGTCCGCCCGAACGGCTCGGATCTGACGGACCCGGCTCGCCAGCACCGAATAGGCTCGGAAGGGGAGGGGCCAAGATCCGTTGAGGAGCTCGATGCGCCCGTCGAGGTGCTCGCAGATGGTGATGGTGCGCCGACGCAAGGCGTAGCGGGGTTGGCCCAAGCTGACCACGACGATGTATCGCTGGCTGCGGAAGCTGAGGACGAGATCTTTGGAGAGCGTTCGGTCGTGGTGCAGGGCGCAATGCGGGCCTACAAGGGGCTCTACGCGCTCCCCATGCGGATGGGCAGGGGAAGTCCCGCACTTGGCGGGTTTCTGAAGTGGCCTGAGACGGCCTGAAACCAGGGAATGGTGGCCAGGGAGGGAATCGAACCCCCGACACGGGGATTTTCAATCCCCTGCTCTACCAACTGAGCTACCTGGCCGGTATTGCGGTGCGCGCGAAGGGCCGGGATTAGAACGGCTCCCGCCCGCAGGCGTCAAGTCGAGTATGGTTTGCGTACGCCTGCCCCGCGGCCACGATTGTCTGGATGGGGCCGGAGGCAGCGACCGGCGTACCGCTCGCATAGGTCTGCTACGGAGTGGGCGCCGCGTGTTGGCGCGCCCCTCAGGCCTTGGGCACATAGCCCTCAGGCGCGGTGGAGCCATCGCCGAAGAAGTACTTCTCCATCTCCTCTTCGAGGAAGCGGCGTGCCTTGGGCTCGACCGGGGTCAAGCGGTATTCGTTGATGAGCATGGTCTGGTGGCTGAGCCACAGCTTCCACGCATCCTGCGAGACGTTCTCGTGGATGCGCTTGCCGAGCTCGCCCGGGTAGGGCGGGCGGGGCAGGCCGGGGGCCTCACGTCCGAGCTTCACACAATGAACGATGCGGGGTGCGGTCATCCGGTTCTTCCTCGGGGCTCAGGACCAATGGGAAACGACGATGTTGTCGGCGCTGGCATCCGCGAACGGGGCGTGCCGGGCTCACGACCAGCGGCACACCCCGGCGCGGGCACGCGGATTGTGCCCCGTGCTCATTCTTCCGGGGGACCATCGGTGGGTGTCGGCTCCGTTGCCCGATACTGTGCCAGAGCATCGAGCAGACGGGCGATGGGGGCCGGCAGACCAGGTCCGTTGACCCCGTTGCCCCCGGCCTGCGGGTGATGCCAGAGCCCGCTCGCCGACTCCATCACCTCGGCTGGAGAGGCGCTGCCGCCCGCCGCGTCAGCGGGCCGAGTACTCGGTGGCAAGGCGACCGCCGCGGGCGGCGAACCGGACGCCTCGCCAAGGGCCAGAAGCCGTGGATGCAGTCGCAGCCGGAAGTGGGTGAAGGTGTGTTCGATCGTCGCCAGCGCCGTGCTGCTTCCCGGCAGAGCGGACTGCCGGCACCAGTGCTCGAGGGCCGCTACCGACGTGAACTCCGGCGGGGCGTAGAGCCCGCCCCAGATCCCGGTCGGTGGGCGTCGTTCGAGCCAGACGGCCCCCGCCGTATCCTCGATCAGTAATGCCCAGCTTTCGCGCCAGGGCTGCGCGCGACGTGCACGGCGAGTGGGCAGTTCGGCCGTGCGCCCCGTGAGGTGTGCGTTGCAATCCCCGGCCACGGGGCAGGTCGTGCAGGCAGGGCGCGCACGCGTGCACACCATGGCCCCGAGGTCCATGATGGCCTGGGTGTAGGCGGCCACCTCGCGTTCCGGGGTGGCGGCCTCGGCCGCTGCCCACAGGCGTGCGCGCGTGGCCTCCGTCGTCGGGTCACCGTCGATGCCAAGATGACGTGCCAGCACGCGCTTCACGTTGCCATCCAGGATGGGGTGACGGTCACCATGACTGAGGGCGAGCACGGCGGCGGCCGTGGAACGCCCAAGTCCCGGCAGGGCCTCCAGTGCCGCGCGATCACGCGGCAGCTCGCAGGCACCGGTAGCCACCACCTCGCGCGCGGCCCGGTGTAGGTTGCGCGCCCGGGCGTAGTAACCAAGCCCAGCCCAGTGCGTCAGCACCTCGCTGTCGTGGGCGGCGGCCAGCGCGGCGAGGGTGGGAAAGCGCCGCATGAAGCGCTCGAAGTACGGAATGACCGTGGCGACCTGCGTCTGCTGCAGCATCACCTCCGACACCCACACGCGGTAAGCGCTGCGCTCCTGCTGCCAGGGCAGGTCATGACGCCCGTGGCGCGCGGCCCAGCGGAGCAGACGTTCGGCGAAGTCGGTGAGCACGGCTTGGAACCCTATCACCCTGCGGGGAGGAGAGCTCCAATGAAACCGCAATTGCTCTTCCTCTGCACCGGTAACGCCTGCCGCAGCCAGATGGCCGAGGGTTGGGGGCGCGAGCTTCTGGGTGATCGCTTCACGGTGCATTCCGCCGGCATTCGCCCGCACGGCGTGGACCCGCGGACCGTGGCCGTGATGTCGTCGTCCCCGCACCACCCGTCATCCCCGCCTGCGCGGGGATGACGAGGATCGCCGTTGCGCCGCTAATCGCTACCAATACTGGATCCCCGCCTGCGCTGGGATGACGCGACATCAGCCATGACCGGACACCAGCCATGCTGCGCAAGCGCGAGGATCCGCGGCCGGTGCGCCCATCTCTACCGCACGCCACTACCCGGACCCACCGGCCGGGCCTCACGGATGGCCGGATTGCCGAAGAACAGGGTCAGCGCCAGATAGGTGTAGGTACTGAGCGGCTCGGCGGTGGGCCCCGGCGTGCGGCGCAGGAAATCGCCCTGCGGCACGAAGACGACGCCGCCGTCGATGAGGAAGCGATCACCGACGAAGTGCTTCCCCACCACTTCGATCTGATGGGCGACAAAGCGGCCGGCCTGACTCGTGGGGTCGCGTTGGCGGGTGGTCCAGAAGATGTCGTGCTCGCTCGCCAGCCAGATCCCGCGCCACTTCACGAACAGCAGGGTGTCCGGCCCCGGCCGCCATTCCGTGAGCTGGA
>DNIF01000247.1:565-4524 GCA_003485715.1 Gammaproteobacteria bacterium | reverse complement strand
GATTGGCGTTGAGGAGGGCGCGCACGTTTGAGTAGGCGGTACTGGTCGCGATTGCCAGACGGATGGCCTCGGCTCGCGCCTGGCGCATGAGGCGTGCAACGCCCGGACGCAGGCCGACGCGCCCGGTTGCGAGAAAGGCCCCGAAGTGCGCAGTCTTGGCCCGATGGATCTCGGCCACGAGGGCTGGCAGGTTGTCGGTGGGTGGGGTAGTGACACCGGGCTCACTGGCATAGACCAGCATGCGCTCTCGGCCACCGGATATGCACAGCAGGCGGCGGTAAGTGTCAACGCTCCAGTGCCAGTCGAGACCGAAGCTGGCAAAGGTCTCGTTGAATGCCACGCGATGATGTTCTTCGGTGTCGGCGATGGTGCCGTCGACGTCGAAAATGATGGCCTTGAGGGCAGTCATGCAGGTTCAGGGGCGCTGGAAGGACGGTGAGTGACTCGCTGTGGATGAGGGGGCGATGTTCCCGGACTATGGACCTCGGATCACGATAGGGCGGCAGTCTAGTCGCTCGAGGGTGAGATGTTCGTGAATCGCATCACGACGGTTGCAGTCGAATGTGACGTGTCAATCATGGCAATCCGCCGGAATCTCTCCGGGTGCGTGGCGGAAGGTGCCGGGCGTGCAGGCGAGGTGCCCGCAAAGGTGCTGGCGGGAAATGGACGACGCTCGTGCATGAACGGGTCATCGGCATGAATTGCCGGCAGCCTGAACCCGTCAGGTCCATGGCCGGGACCTCGCGACGCCCGACCGGCACGCAGGTCCGCACATGAGTCCGGAGGATCGTTCGCTGCGGGGACGCGGCACCGGGCTGAGGCCGGATCCTCGCTATCTGGCGGCCGAGCGCGAGGCCTTCGATGACGGCTGGACACCCTCGGATCTCCCGTTGCGTCCCCTGCCCACAGAGGTGACCCTCGAGCGGGTGCGTTCGATCCTGGCGCGCAACAATTCTCCGGACATCCCCTTCGACCGTTCGGTGAACCCCTACCGTGGCTGTGAGCACGGCTGCATCTATTGCTATGCGCGGCCGACCCATGCCTACGTGGATCTCTCACCGGGGCTCGACTTCGAAACGCGCCTGTTCGCCAAGCCGGAAGCGGCCGAGTTGTTGCGCGCGGCCTTCGATGCCCCGGCTTACCGGCCTGCGGTGCTCGCGCTGGGTGCCAATACCGATCCCTGGCAGCCCATCGAGAGACGTTACCGCATCACGCGAGCCGTATTGGAGGTGCTGGCGGAGTATCGCCATCCGCTGTCCATCGTCACCAAGTCGGCGCTGATCGAACGCGACCTCGATCTGCTTGCACCAATGGCCGCCCTGGGGCTGGTCGAGGTGCACATCTCTCTGACCACGCTCTCCCGGGACCTCGCCCGGCGCATGGAGCCGCGTGCGGCGGCACCGGAGCGGCGTCTTCAGACCATCACACGCTTGCACGATGCAGGCATTCCCACCGGTGTGATGTTCGCGCCCGTCATTCCAGCCATCAACGAGGAGGAACTCGAATCCGTTCTGGGTGCAGCCTACGCTGCGGGAGCCCGCCATGCGGGCTACGTGCTGTTGCGTCTACCGCTGGAGATTTCCGATCTTTTCGTGGAGTGGCTCGAGCGGCATTACCCGGAGCGCCGCGAGCGCGTGCTGAGTCACCTGCGGGACCTGCGCGCGGGCCGGTTGAACAGCAGTGACTTTCGCGATCGACAGACCGGAACCGGTGTGTACGCGGAGTTGCTCAAGCGGCGTTTCGCACTTGCAAGCCGTCGGCTTGGGCTGGATGGGCACTTGCCGGCGCTCGATGTCACTCGTTTCCGGCGACCGGTGGGTGGTCAGCTCGATCTGTTCTGAAGTGAAACACCCTTGCTCAGGCCGTCTGCTGATATCTGTGCGCTGGCCCTTTGTCATCCCCGCACAGGCGGGGATCCCGTTCTTTCGCAGCGACGGGGTGATGACACTGGATTCGCGCTTTCGCGGGAATGACGCTGATCTGTCATCCCTGCCCCCGACAAGAACACTCGGGGGCAGGCTGCGGCGGGTATCCAGTGCATGGGCAGGACGGGGCCTTCCCGGCGCAAGCGCGACGGCTCGGCAGCGGTAATCACTGAGTGCCGGTCGTGGCCCACTCCGCATACGGACGCCAGTCGAGTATCCAGCCGGGGATTGCGGCGGCGGGCATGGGGCGCGCGATGGCGAAGCCTTGTGCCTCTTCCACCCCGAGCGCGAGCAGGGCGTGGCCATGTTCGCGAGTCTCCACGCCCTCGGCGACGACACGGCGACTGAAGGCGCGCGCAAGCCCGAGGATCCCCTGCACGATCGAGAGGTCTTCCGGGTCATGCAGCATGTCGAGCACGAAGCTGCGGTCGATCTTGAGGGTCCGGGCGGGCAGGCGCCGGAGGTAGGTGAGCGAGGAGTAACCGGTGCCGAAATCGTCCAGCGCGAAACCGACTCCCAGCTTGTCGGCCTCGGCGACGAGACGGGAAACAGCGGCGATGTCGTCCACGGCACTGCTCTCGACGATCTCGAGCTCCAGATCCCCCGGCCCAAGCCCGGGGTGGGTGCGCAGGCACCCCTGCAGGTAGGCGATGAAATCCGGTTGCTGCAACTGGATGGCGCTCAGGTTGACGCTGACACTCACCGCAAGCCCGGCCGACTTCCATTCGTTTGCCTGCCGCAGGGCCGCTCGCAGCACCCAGTCACCGATGTCGACGGCGAGCAGCGAATCTTCGATGTAGGGCAGGAACTCCCCCGGCGGCACCAGCCCGCGCTCCGGGTGTTGCCGGCGCAGCAAGGCCTCCACACCGAGCAGTGCGCCGCTGCGCATGTTCACCCTGGGCTGGTAGTGCAGAACGAACTCACCCTGCATCAGTGCCAGACGCAGTTCGGTCAGCATGCGGTGGCGTTGTCGCTGCGTATCTTCCTGCGCCACGTCGAAGAAATGCACGCGCTGGCGACCGGCCACCTTCGCCTGATACAGGGCATGCTCGGCCTGGCGCAGGAGCTGCTCGGCAGCGACGGGTGTGGGCTGGGGATAGCACGCTACGCCGAGGCTGCCCGAGGATTCCTCCTGCACACCGTCGATGTCGATGGCGCAGCGCGCGGCAGCCTGCAGGCGGGCGAGCCGCTCAGTCAGACCTGCCTCATCTTCCGCACCGTGCAGCAGCAGGGCGAACTCGTCCCCGCCGATCCGGGCGAGCGTCTCGTCTGCCTCGATGCAGGCACGCAGGGCCTCACTGATTCGTACCAGCAGATCATCACCGGCCCGATTGCCGTAAGTGTCGTTGAAGCGCGCGAAGCCATCGAGATCGAGATAGACCAGCGCCAGACGTCGCCCCGTATGCCCCGCAGAGTCCATTGCCTGCACCAGACGACTGGTCAGCAGCAGGCGATTGGGCAGGCCGGTCAGGGGGTCGTGGTGGGTCACCCGCGCGAGCTGCTCCTGCTGCGCCTTCAGCTCGGTGATGTCGGAGAACAGTGCGACGTAGTGTTGCAGGGCGCCCGCCTCGTCGCGCACAGCCGTGATGGTGAGCTGTTCGAGGTAGAGGTCGCCCGATCTACGGCGGTTCCAGATCTCGCCCTGCCACTGGCCGCTTTCGTGGATGCTGGACCACAGTGCGCGGTAGAACTCCGGGCCATGTCGGCCGGAACTCAGGATCCGTGGCGTCTTGCCGATCGCCTCGGTACGGGCGAAGCCGGTGGTGCGGGTGAAGGCCTCGTTCACCTCGACGATGACCCCTTCGGGGTTGGTGATCATCAGGGCCTCGCGACTGCGCTCGAGGATGCGGTTGGTCAGGCGCAGGCGCTCATCGGCCGCGTGCTCGCGCGTGATGTCCTCGCAGATCCCTACCACCCCGGCCATGTGGCCCGCGTCGTCGAAGAGCGGCAGCTTCCGGGTGCGCACCCAGTGGGTCATCCCGTTGGCCCGCCGCCAGGGTTCCTCGTAGGCGGCGAGCGGCTGGCCCGAGGCGA
>DNIF01000247.1:0-235 GCA_003485715.1 Gammaproteobacteria bacterium | reverse complement strand
GCGAGCGGCTGGCCCGAGGCGAGCACTTGGGCGTCGTCCGCCCGGTGACGCTCGGCCTGGGCGGCCCAGAACAGATCTTCATCGCGCAGGCCGGCGAGGGCGGCGGTCGCGATACCCGCATCGCGCGCGAAGGCCATGTTGCAGCCGAGATAACGGGAGTCCATGCCTTTCCAGAAGATGTGCAGCGGAAGGGCATCGAGTACCGCCCGCAGCAGGGGATCGCCCTGGGCGGCAG
>DNIF01000283.1 GCA_003485715.1 Gammaproteobacteria bacterium | reverse complement strand
AAACTGGCGATGGCCTCCGTTTCGATCGTTTCACCGTCGTTGGCGTTGCCGTCCGAGAGAAGAATCACCCTGGCAAGGGCGGCCTCCGACGCGCGCGGCAAGAGCGATTCCATGCCCGTCTTCCAACCACCGTAGAGATTGGTACGGCCTCCGGGATGAATTTGAGCCAACGCACGGTGAAGGTGTTCCCTGTCGCCCACAGCCGCAGTTGCCGCAAGCGTTCTGATGTTGCTGTCGAACACCACCAGCGAGGCCAGATCCGTTGGAGCCAATTGATCCACGATATACCTGACGCAGCGGGCTGCCTCGATGAGGGGTTCGCCAGACATGGAACCAGAGCGGTCAATGACCAATGAAAGGTGATACGGCTTGCGCTCGACCTTTCTGGCGGGATCCGGATCAGGGGCCTGGACGCGGATCAGAACAGGCAGCTTCTGTCCCATGCCATGGATCAACGCAGGCTTCAGCGGGGTGATCAGGACTTGCGGCTCTGTGTTGGTCATCTTGTCTTCCTTTCGGTTGGCCTGAAATCCGGTGCCTGGACAAGACGATGCGGGGTGGCAGGCTCACCACGTGAGCATGGCCAGAAACGAATGGGCAGGCAGACCGCAGCATGGTTGCGAGCGGCACGGACCGCACTCACCCAGATCACCGACTCGATCAGATGTTCCGCAAGCGCTCTGCAGGCGCTGGTACTATCGCCTCCGGATCGGCCCACTCATGGGCGCCAGCTTGCCTTGGGTCGTCGTCGAGGTGGCGGGCGAGGCTGCCTCCGTGCTCACCACCTATCCGACCGTTCAAGCCTGATGGGGGCTACTGCGATGGTCACGTAGCGGGTGAACATCGGGCACGCCCCCAGTGGCGGCTACCCGAAAGTCATCCTCCCGACCCCCACCCTTCGGACGCACCCGATCCCCGTGGACCCACTGAAGGCCGAATACCTGCGTCGACTCGGCATCGTGCGCTTCGTGCCCCGATCGTCAACCGTCCCTGCCCCCGAGGAAACGGACACGCCGCCCAGAACGACGGAGCGGGCGGGCGAGCAGGGGCACCGGCAACTCACCGCCCCCCCAGACATCACCACGACGATCACGGCGAGTGGGGCGACGACGCGCGGCAGTCATCTGGCTCCGGCACCCGTAACACCCGGACCCGACGAGAGCACGCTGGCGGCCCTGGCCCGCACCGTCGCCGGCTGCGCGGCCTGCGACCTGCACCGGGGACGCAGCTGCACGGTCTTCGGCAGCGGTTCAAGCAGCGCCCGCTGGATGGTGGTGGGCGAGGGGCCCGGTGCCGAGGAGGACCGCCAGGGGCTCCCCTTCGTCGGGCGGGCCGGCCAGTTGCTGACAGCGATGCTCGAGGCCATCGGCGTCGCGCGCGAGGCGGTCTACATCGCGAACACCGTGAAGTGTCGTCCTCCACAGAACCGCGATCCGACCCCGGCCGAGATGGCGGCCTGCCGACCCTTCCTGGACCAGCAGGTGGCGGCAGTCGACCCAGCGCTCATTCTCGCGGTAGGTCGCATCGCTGCGCAGTCGCTCCTCGGCACCTCGATCCCGCTCGCCCGGCTACGCGGGCAGGTGCATCAGTACCCGGGCCGATCGTTGCCGCTCATCGTCACCTATCACCCGGCCTATCTGCTGCGCTCGCCACGGGAGAAGCGCAAGGCCTGGGAGGATCTGTTGTACGCTCGCAGTCAGATCCCGCCGTGATTGGCTGCCGGAGGCCCGCCGCGCCCACCGCCGCGCGCGCCAGCCGGTTCTGCCCACACCTGACCGGAGGTCCACCGGCCAACGTGAATGCCCTGCCCGAACCCGGTCCGATCGGACTCTTCCGACCCATGCGCGAGGCCGATCTGCCCGCCGTGATGGCCGTGGAGGAGCGCTGCTACGAGTTTCCCTGGAGCTTCGGCGTGCACCGGGATTGTCTGCGCGTCGGTTACAGTTGCTGGGTGCTGCAACTCGAGCAGCAGCAGCGCGTGGCGGGGTACGGCGTGATGTCGGTGGCGGCAGGCGAGGCACACCTGCTCAACCTGTGCGTCGATCTCGATGCACGTCGCTGCGGATGGGCGCGTCGCTTCCTGACGCACCTCACCGACATCGCCCGCGAACGGCACGCCGGCGTCATGCTGCTCGAGGTACGCCCCTCGAACCAAGCCGCGCTGCAGCTCTACGAGACGGCGGGCTTCAGTGAAGTCGGGTTGCGTCGCGGCTACTACCCGGCTCACAACGGCCGCGAGGACGCCATCCTGCTGGCGCGCGACCTGCTGCCGCTGACGAGCGGGGCAGGGCTCTAGCGAAGCCCGGGATAAGCCACCCGCCCCCCCACCACGCGTCCGCTACCGCTTGCCAGGGTCGGATGGCGGGCACGGCGCTACGGGGGCGAGCTTGCCCAGGCGCTCTGCCTCACGCCGCAGGTCCTCGAACCTGCGGGCAACAGACGGATCCCGGGCAAGCGCCGCTCGCTCGAGGGCGCTTGCCGCTGCGCGCAGCGCCCCGGCACCACAGTAGACGGCCGTTCCGGCCAACGTGTGCGCGAGCTCTGCGAGCACACCGAAGGCGCCGTCGGCGATGGCATCTGCCATGAGCGGTAGATCGCGCCCCAGATCCTCGCGCAGCATCTGCAGTACTTCAGCGGCCAGCGCGCCGTCACCCCCGGCGCGCCGCAGGGCCTCCGCATCGTCCACGGGCGGCGCTTCGTCCACATCTGCGGGCCGTCTCCCGCAGGCCGCCAGCACGGCCTCCCAGATCTGCTCGGCCGTCGCCGGTTTCAGCAGCACCTGAAAGGCACCGGCCTCGTGGAAGCGGGCTTGCTGCTCGGGGAGCACGTTACCCGTGAGACCTATGACCGGCGGTGCCGCGTCGCCGTGCGTCTGCTTGAGCCGCTCGGTGACCTCCACACCATCGAGCACCGGCAGATGCATGTCCATCACCACGACATCGACCTGCAGATGCGAGAGCAGATCCAGTGCCGTTGCCCCGTCCGCAGCCGTCACCACCCGTGCGCCCTGTTGAGAGAGCAAGTGCGCGATCACTCGGCGCTGCGCGGCGTGATCCTCGACCAGCAGAATGTGCGGGCGGAAAAGCTCCGGCGGGGGTTCCGCAGCGCGCAGCGGCACTCCCTCGGCGCTGCCCACCTCGGACTGCACCGATGCCAGCAGTCGCAGCAGCGCCAGCTCCAACGCCTGCACGCGCACTGGCTTCTGCAACATCGCCTGCACCCCGCGACGGCGCAATCGGAATTGCACCTGTGCCGCGTCACGCGAGGTGGCCACGACAATGGGGGTTGCCGCGACCGCGCGCAGATCGTCGATGATGCAATCCACTTCCCCGGTGTCGTGATCGTAGCCACTACAGCCGAGCAGGGTGAGGGCCGCACCCCGGTGCAACCGGGTCAGGTCTTCGGTCGTGGTGCAGGTCATCACCTCCAGACCCAGACGCTGCAGTTGCCCGGCGAGCGCACGCCGCACCAATGGATGCCGCTCACGCAGCAGCACAACCTCGCCCGCAAAGGGTGGCCGCCGTGGACGCACTGGCGGCTCCTGAGGCAGTTCCACCGTGAACCAGAAACGCGTGCCCTGACCGGGTTCGGACGCCACGCCGATGTCCCCCCCCATGCGCTCGACCAGTTGCCGGCAGATCCACAGGCCGAGGCCGCTCGAAGGTGCGGTCGGCGCACCCGGCCCGGTCGGCCCGGCGACGGCAAGGGGAGTGAAGATGCGCGTTTGCAGGGCCGGTGCCAGCCCCACGCCGGTATCGCTGACCTGGAAGCGCAGCCGGCGCCCACTGGCGAGCCGGCTGACCTCCA
>DNIF01000289.1 GCA_003485715.1 Gammaproteobacteria bacterium | reverse complement strand
AGGCGGCGGCCATCCGCGCCATTGAGGAAGGCTTCACCAAATACACGGCGGTAGACGGCACGGCGGAGCTCAAACGGGCAATCATCGACAAGCTCCATCGCGAAAACGCGCTCGACTACAGTGTCGATCAGGTGCTGGTGTCGGTCGGCTGCAAGCACAGCATCTACAACCTGATGCAGGCCGTGCTCAACCCGGGCGACGAGGTCGTGGTACCGGCCCCCTTCTGGGTGTCGTATCCCGACATGGCGAAACTCGCCGGAGCCGAGGCCACCATCATCCGCACCGGCGCTGAACAGTCCTTCAAGATCAGTCGTGAACAACTGCGTGGGGCCATCAACGAACGCACACGGATGGTGATCCTCAATTCGCCCTCCAACCCGACGGGGGCCGTCTACTCGCGCGAGGAACTCACCAGTCTGGCCGCCGTCCTCAACGACTTCCCGGATCTGCTGATCGCCTCGGACGACATCTACGAACACGTACGCTTCACGGGACAACCCTTCGTCAACATCCTGAACGTCGCGCCGCAACTGGCCGAGCGCACGGTGGTGTTGAACGGCGTCTCCAAGAGCTACGCCATGACCGGCTGGCGCATCGGCTACGCTGCCGGACCGGCGCACATCATCAAGGCGATGACGAAGGTTCAGTCGCAGAGCACTTCCAACCCCACCTCCATCTCGCAGGTGGCGGCAGCGGCTGCACTCGCGGGCGACCCCAGCTTCATGCACCGTCAGAACGAGGAGTTCGCCTCCCGCCACCTGATGGTGCGCGATGCCCTGCGGGCCATGCCGGGTGTCGAATGCCTGGGTAGTGACGGCACTTTCTACATCTTTCCGAACTTCCAGCAGGCCATAGACCGCCTGCCCGGCGTGGACAACGACATCGAACTGGGAGAGTGGCTGCTGGAGCATGCTGGCTGTGCCTTGGTGCCCGGCTCGGCCTTCGGGGCGCCCGGTTACATGCGCATCAGCTTCGCCACCAGCCGCGAGGTCCTGACGGCGGCCATGGAGCGTATCCGGAGCGCACTCGAGCGGGCATTCGCGGCCTGATGTCCAGGGAAGCGCCCGGAGCGATGCCCCCTTGAAGACAGGCCGCCTCGCGGGGCCGATAGAACCGGTGCAACAATGAATGCCCTGCGTTGCCCCGTCCGCGGGGCTTCGCTATAGTCCGCGCCCACTTCCCGGGTAGCTCAGTCGGTAGAGCAAGTGACTGTTAATCACTGGGTCGGCGGTTCGAGCCCGTCCCCGGGAGCCAGTTGAAAGAAGGCGGTCTGCCAAACAGGCGACCGCCTTTTTCTTGACCCGTACGCGGCCTCTGTGGCGGCTTGCAGCCCCCCTCCCCCGTGGGAGAGCCCCGAGTCGTGGCGTCCCGCCCCGCTCCAGGGGTTTGGGCCAGGGGTTTGGGCCAAGGGCGAAATCAGCGACTTGCCCGCTGCACGCGGGTGAGAGGGTGCAGAGGCGATCTAAAGTGCGCCGCGAGTCCGGCCGACATCCTTGGCATCTGGTGTGAGTGAATTCCACCCGTCCTCCCGCGTGAGGACCCGCCTATCGGAACGGACCTCTGATGCTTTCGCTATTCGGCTTCCGCGCCCCGCCCCGTGCAGACGTCCCGCTGCCCGCCTGTCCGACCCAATCGATGCCGCCCCTCGACCTGCCCGTGTTGACGATTGACGAGCGCGGCCTCGTCAGCGATGCCACCGAGGCGGTCTGCCAGCAACTGGGGATCGGCCGACCAACCGGCACGGCCATCCACCAGTTGCTCCGTGGCCTGCCGTCAGGGCCAGTGCAGCAGTGGCCATCCGCCGCAGTGGTGGAGGGGAGGAACGGTGCCGCGATGGTGATGCTGGTGTTCCCTGGAACAGAACGCTCTCTCCTGCTGTTCAGTGCAGCACCGCAGGAGTTCGAGCGCCTGCGCAACCTCGAAGCCGAGCGGGCCGCGCTGGATCGCGCGACTGCCGTCATCGAGTTCACACCGGATGGCCATGTGCTCGCTGCCAACGACAACTTCCTGCACCTGCTCGGCTACTCCATCGAGGAGGTGCGCGGGCAGCATCACCGCATGTTCTGCCGCCCGGAATACGCCCAGTCCGAGGCCTACGGGCGCCTCTGGCGCGACCTTGCGAACGGTAGTGCGCTGGTTGGGCGCTTCGAACGTGTCACCCGCTCGGGAGCTTCGGTGTGGATCGAGGCTTCCTACAAGCCGGTGCTGGGGCCAACGGGCGCGGTGTTGAAGATCGTCAAGCACGCTCAGGACATCACCGAATCACAGCGGCGTGTCGAGGGAACGGCGCAGGAGGTCTACGAGGCCTCCGTGCGTGCCGACGCGGCCGCCACCCGCGGCAACGAGACCGTGAGCTCATCGGTGCAATACGTGGAACGCATGGTGTCGGAGGTGCGGCGGGCATCCGAGCGCGTCAACGTGCTGAGCGGGCAGTCGGACGAGATCCGCCGAATCGCCGATGGCATCGCCGCCATCGCCGAACAGACCAATCTGCTTGCCCTGAATGCGGCCATCGAGGCCGCCCGCGCGGGTGAGCAGGGCCGCGGCTTCGCCGTGGTGGCCGACGAGGTCAGGGCCCTGGCCGCGCGCACGCGCGAGGCAACCCAGCAGATCTCGAACGTGGTGCGCCAGAATCTCGAGTTTGCAGGTGAGGCCGTCACCGCCATGGGCGACGTGCTCGGGGCCTCTGAAGCCACCACCTCGCTCATCCGCGAAGCCGGACGCGAGATCGACATCATCGACGCGAGCACCAAGGAGGTGGTCGCAGCCGTATCGCGGCAGCTCGAGTCCGTCGGCATGCGCCGCTGACGGTACCGTTCCCGGGCGCGCGCCTCACATTGCGCGCCCGGCGCAGTTCAGGGCTTCTCTGGCTGGACGTAACGCAGATAGGGTTTCACCGTCTCGAAGCCCTGCGGGAAACGTGCCCTCGCCTCCTCATCGCTGAGTGATGTCACGATGATCGCCCGATCACCCGGACGCCAGTCCGCTGGTGTTGCCAGAGGGCCCGAAGCCGCCAGTTGCAGAGAGTCGATCACGCGCAGCAACTCATCGAAATTCCGGCCCGTGGTCATCGGGTAGGTCATGGTGAGCCTGATCGTGCGGTCGGGCGCGATCACGAAGACGGCACGGATGGTGGCGTTGTCCCTGGCCGTGCGATCCCGCGCCTTGCCGACCGTATCCGCGTGAATCATCTCGTAGAGCTTGGCCACGTGAAGCTCCGGGTCGGCAATGATGGGGAAACCGACCGGCGTGCCGTGGATCTCGGCGATGTCACTCGCCCAGGCCAGATGGTCATCCAGCGAGTCCACGCTGAGCCCGATGAGCTTCACCTTGCGCTGCTCGAACTCCGTCTTCAGCCGTGCCAGACGCCCAAGCTCGGTGGTGCAGACCGGCGTGAAGTCCTTGGGGTGTGAGAACAAGACCGCCCACTGACCACCCAGCCACTCATGGAAGCGTATGCGCCCCTCGGTGGTGTCGGCCTCGAAATCCGGCGCCTCGTGTCCCAGATAGAGTGTCATGGCTGTTTTCTCCCTTGCATCGGATTGCATCGGACTTCGCCGGGCCATCCGGCATTTCGCCACTAGTCTACCGGCGCCAGTCTCCGCCCACAGCCCACGCAAGTGTGTCGGCAAAACTACGGGTGGGTGTTTCTCGAGGCAGCACGGGAAAGAATCCCGGATGACACGCCTCACACTTTGACCAAGATCAGAAGTACCACGCCCGGCATGAACTAGAACAGGTCGCCGATGAGAGCCCACGTGTCCAAGCCCACATCAACGCCCCGCCGAAGTGAACCCGGGTGGCCTGATCTTCGTCCACCCAGGATGACATGCACGCGCCCGGTGATTTTGACCCTGCTCCTTGCCGGAGTCAGTGTCCCCGCTCCAGCGGATCAGGCGCAACGGCTGCGCACCGTTCTCACCGAGGAACAGGCGCTGCAACGGGCCGAAACCGATGCCCAGGCACAAGTCGACGCACTGGCAGAGGAAACCGAGGCCCTGCTCGCCGAATATCGTGCAGTGCTGGATCAGACGGCGAGCCTTGCCGTCTACAACCGGCAACTCGCTGGCATGGTCGCAGCACAGGAGGCGCGTCTGGCCGGTTTCGACGCACGACTCGCGAGTGCCGAGGAGACCCAGCGTAACGTTGCTCCGTTGCTGCAGCGGATGCTGGAGGTACTCGAACGCCTCATCGCCGCCGACCTGCCCTTCCTCAAGGAGGAGCGGTCCGAGCGTCTGGCCGGGCTGCGCGCATCGCTCGAGGACCCTGCCCAACCCATCGGTGAGAAGTTCCGCCGCATGTTCGAGGCCTACCAGGTCGAGATGGACTACGGCCGCACCATCGAGGCGTGGCGCGGCACAGTCGACCTCGGTGGGGGTGCGCAGCTCATGGATCTTTTGCGCATCGGCCGGTTATTGCTTTTCGGTGTGAACCTCGACGGCAGTAGCGCGCTGCGCTGGGACCCGACCAAGGGCAACTGGATGGAACTGCCCGCGCATCAACTGCCCCAGCTACAGCTTGCGCTGCGTGTCGCCCGCAAGGAGCTGCCCCCGGAGCTTTTGATCCTGCCGGTCGGGGCACCATGAGCGAAGGTAACGCACCATCGACGCAACCACGCTCGAGCATCCGCTATCCGGCTGCGCGCGGCAGCATCTTCATCCTTTTCGTCGCCGCGCTTGCAGCACTCGGCGGAGGGGTGCAGGCCGGGCCGCTGGACGAGCTGCTCGAAGCCTTGCGCACGGAACGCGCCGAACAGGCGATAGCACTCTCCGGGCGCGAGGCCCGCTTCCGCGCTGAGCTTGACCAGCGCAAGCAGATCCTCGAGGAGGCGCGCGCAGAGCTCGCACGCGAGCGCGCTGAGAGTGACCGCTTGCGCGCCGCCTTCGATGCAAATCAGCAGAAACTGCGCGAGCAGGAAACCGTTCTGGCCGAACGCACGGCAGACCTTGGTGACCTTGGCTCGATCATCCGGCAGGTGGCTGGAGAGGTCGCAGCCATCACCGCGGAATCCATGGCCGGCGCTCACGATCCAGCCCGGAGCCAGGCCGCCACTGTCCTGGTCCAGGGCAAGGACTTGCCGACGCTTGCCGAGGTCGAGGGTCTCTGGTCGCTCATGCTCGAGGAGATTGCAGCCGGGCAGCGAATCAGGCGTGACAGTTTGCCAATCGTCGCGGCGGATGGCCTGAAACGTCCGGTCGAGGTCACTCGGGTCGGTCCCTTCACGGCCTGGGCGGATGGGACATTCCTGCGCTACCTACCGGATACGGCGGGTTTCCTCAGCCCGGCGCGACAACCCTCCGCGCGCCTGCGCGCTGTCATGGCCGGCTATCACGCAGGGCAGGCCAATGAGGTCGTCATCGATCCGACCCGCGGCTCGCTCATCGCCCTCGAGGGCCAGCGGGCCGACCTCAGGGAACGCCTCCACCAAGGCGGGGTGATTGGCTACGTGATCCTGGGTTTGGGCGCCGTGGGGCTTCTGGCCGCGCTGCTGCGCATGCTCAACATCGGGCTGGTGCGCGCGCGGATGGATGGTTCGCGGCGCCACGGGCAGGCCTCCGAGAACAATCCCCTGGGCCGCCTCATCCGCGTCTCCCGGGACAACCCCGGCCTCGATGCCGAGGCGCTGGGGCTCAGACTCGACGAGGCCGTACTGGCCGAAACCCCACGACTGCAACGTGGTATCGGCTTCGTCGCGTTGATGGCCGCCATTGCGCCCCTGCTCGGACTGCTCGGCACAGTGACCGGCATCATCGAGACCTTTCAGGCCATCACGCTCTTCGGCACGGGAGATCCCCGACTGATGTCGAGCGGGATCTCGCAGGCGCTGGTCACCACCGTCATGGGACTCGTCGTCGCCATCCCGATGTTGCTGCTGCACAACCTGCTGCACGAGCGCAGTGGAGAACTGGTGGCGCGCCTGGACGAACAAGCTGCCGGCCTGGTCGCCGAGCGCGCAGCCGGGGAGGCCGAACGTGCTCGAGCCACCTGATTTCCTTTCCCGACTGCTCGAGAAGGGTGGCAACGAAGTCATCGGGGTACTGCTGTTGTCGGCCTGGATGTGGTGGCTCATCGGCGAGCGCTTCTGGTTCCTGCACTGGCGCCTGCCGGCACTGCGCGCCCGCATGGCGCTTGCCTGGAGGGGCGAGCGCCCCGAGCAAGCCAGCGTGCGCCTGCGCCTGCGTACAGTGCGCTGCGCACTGATCGACGCGGCGCTCACGGCGCACTTCGGCACCATCCGCACGCTGACGGTGGTCTTGCCCCTGCTTGGGTTGCTGGGCACCGTGACCGGCATGATCACCACCTTCGATCTCATCGCGGCCGCAGGCAGCACCAACCCGCGTGCCCTGTCTCGGGGCATCGACGCGGCGCTCATTTCAACCATCGCCGGCCTGGTCACGGCATTGAGCGGCATGTACGCCGGCACGCTCCTGCGCGTGCGGGCCGAAAAGGAGCGCGAGCACATCGCCAGCCTGTTCGACTGAGGCGCTGCAACGGCCAGCCCTCACTCAGGAGCTTCAACGTAGGGCGCGCTGCACTCAGGCCCTTGCAGAGACAGCGCAGCAGCGGAAGCAGCCATCACCACAAGGACCAGTTCAGCGACCTGAACCACGACCATGCGACGCACTTCACGGCGAAACGATCTTGCGACCGAGGCCATCAACCTGACGCCTCTCATCGATCTCGTCTTCATCCTGCTCATCTTCTTCATCGTGACCTCCTCCTTCGTGAAGGAGACCGGCATCGAGGTCGACCGTCCCAGTGCCCGCAGTGCCGGGCGCAAGGAGGCCGCCACGATCCTGGTGGCGGTGACCGCCAAGGGCGAGATCTGGGTGGATCGGCAGCGGGTGGATGTGCGGCGCGTGCGGGCCGTGGTGGAACGTCTGCATGCCGAGGCACCGGAGGCCGCGGCAGTGGTAGTGGCGGACGAAGATGCCCGCATGGGTC
>DNIF01000035.1 GCA_003485715.1 Gammaproteobacteria bacterium | reverse complement strand
TCCTCACTGGCCTCGGGCCGTCCGTAGAGGATGTTTTCGCGCACCGACCGGTGCAACAGTGAGGTGTCCTGGGTCACCATGCCGATGGCCGCGCGCAGCGAGTCCTGTGTCACCCGCATGATGTCCTGGTCGTCGATGAGCACCCGTCCGCTGCGGATGTCATGGAAGCGCAGCAGCATGCCGGTCAGGGTGGATTTGCCAGCCCCGCTGCGGCCAACGAGCCCGATGCGCTCACCCGATCTGATGTGCAGGTCGAGTTCGTGGATGACGGTAGGCCCGTCGCCGTAGCGGAAGCTCACCTGTTCGAAGTGGATCTCGCTGCGGCTGACCTCAAGCTCGACTGCATTGGGAGCATCCAGCAGGACTGGAGGGCGCGCCAGGGTGCCGATGCCGTCCTGGATGGTGCCGATGTGCTCGAAGAGGGCGGCCGTCTCCCACATCACCCAGTGCGAGATCCCGTTGAGCCGTATCGCCATGGCGATGGCGGCTGCGACCGCACCGGCCCCCACGGCCCCTGCGTCCCACAGCCAGAGTACCCCCCCGCCCGCGCCCAGGATGAGGGCCATGCTCGCAGCGTGATTGACCACCTCGAACCGGGTGACCAGACGCATCTGACGATGCACGGTTTGCAGAAACGGTTGCATCGCTGCCCGGGCGTGCGCTGCCTCGCCGCGAGTGTGAGAGAAGAGTTTGACAGTGGCGATGTTGGCGTAGGCGTCGGTGATGCGCCCGGTCATCAACGAACGTGCGTCGGCCTGTGCCTGGCCGGCAGCAGCCAGCCGTGGGACGAAGTGACAGATGGCCCACGCATAGATGCCGAGCCAGCCCAGAAAGGGCAGCACCATCCAAAGGTGAAAGCTTCCTACCACCAGCACCAGCGTGCCGAAGTAGATGCTCACGAAGATCATCATCTCGAACAGGATCAGCACGGCGTCGCGCACGGCCAGGGCGCTTTGCATCACTTTGGTAGCGATGCGCCCGGCGAACTCGTCCTGATGGAAGGACAGACCCTGTTCAAGCATGAGGCGATGGAAGTTCCAGCGCAGACGCATGGGGAAGTTGCCGACCAGCGTCTGATGCTTGATGAGTGAGGCCAACCCCACCACCACGATGGAGGCGATGAGCACCAGGGAAAGCGCCAGTAGATGCGTGCCCCGGGTCTGCAGGAGTGAACCAGGGCTGACCTCGGCCAGCCAATCCACGACCTGCGCGAGCAGGCTGAAAAGCCAGGCCTCGAATACGCCGATCACTGCCGTGACCAGCACCAGTGCAAGCAGAGGACGCCGCAGCCCCTCGGTGGCAGCCCACACAAAGGAAACGAGGGCCCTGGGTGGCGTCGGCGGGGTGGCCTCCGGGTATGGGTCCACCATCTGCTCGAAGTGACGGAAGAGCTTGTCCAGAGTGACCTCCGCGGTCGTCAGTTGGGCAGCAGTGGGAAAAGGCAGTTGCGGGATTGCGGTGCAGAGGATAGGGCCGTGTCTGCACACGCCGGGTGTGTGCAGTAGAAACCTCAGGGACCTGTGCCGCGGCTCGGCCAGGCAGTCCCGGATGCGCTAGTTCCGTCGCGAAAACCGGTCAGCCGCCGGACACCTCGCTCGGGCGCAGGGCCGGGAACAGACCGGCAAGCCCGTTGCCCATGATTTCAACCGCGATGGCCGCGGTGATGAGGCCCATGAGGCGGGTAGTCACCTGCATGCTCGTCCGACCGGCGAAATCCCGAATCCGCAGTGCACTGTGCAGACACAGATACACGGCGAGGCCTACGCCGAGGACGATGGTTGTCAGGGCAAGATAGTGCCCGACTCCGCTGCCGAGGTCGGCGTACACGATGACGGTGCTGATGGCGCCCGGGCCCGCAAGCAGTGGCATGCCGAGCGGTACAACGGCGATGGATTCGTGGGAGTCATCAACCACAGTCGATACCGGCTGTTGGCCGCGCGGTGCTCGCTCGGAGTGGGCCAGCATGTCGATCGCCATGAGCAGGAGCAGGATCCCGCCGGCGACGCGGAAGGCAGACAGGCTGATGCCGAAGATCCGCAGCAGGAATTCCCCGGAGACGAGTGTGACCAGCAGGACTGAAAGCACAACCAGGGTTGTGCGGCGCGCGGTGGCGGGATAGTCCACTCGAGCGCCGTGCTGTTCCAGCACGCCGAGATAGATCGGGATGACGCCGAAGGGGTTCACGATGGCGAGCAGGCCGATGAAGAGCTTGGAGTATTCCGCCCAGTCGAGCATGCGGTGATTCCTCGGGTGCGCCAGTTGGGGAGCATGACATCATTGATTCCGGGCAGCAGAGACTGCGACCCAGCGCGGGGATTCCCGCTCAGGATTATTTTCCCGGGTTGCCAGGGTCGGTGCGACAGCGTAGGCAGCGAGGCAAGTCTTCGTCAGCCGAATCCGGCAGAACAGGTGCGCCTGCAGCATAGCCAGTAGCGTCAATCGGATGCACGTTCCTCAGTCGGGCCGTATGCCCAGTCATAGTTCGAATAAAATGCTGGGTGTAATGCCTCCCCGGGGGGGCTGCGCCCGCCATCCGGCGGGGGCATGTGCAAGACCTGGCGCTGAGTGCCCGAGGGATCGTGCTTTGCGCGCTTGCGACTGCTGCATCGCACAGTGCTTTATGGCTCGTCCTGAGCAATGCTTGGCAGACTAGCTGCCGTTGGCGGATGGGTGCGGCGGCGCAAATCGGGCCAGCCAGAAGCCGATTCCGCTCACGGTCAATAGCCGCCACATACGGCTAATGACCTCGGTGCACGCGGCGATTGATCAACCGCAGGATCGGTGTCGCGATGTGGGAACCGTTCCCGGCGCGCATCGGCCAGAGTGAAGCTGGCGCCGGTGAGTCGGTACTACCGGAAGACTGCACGAGAGGTGTACTGGTGATGGGGGGAGGCAACATGCGCGGGCAGCACGACAGCGAGACCAGGCCGGAAATTCTTGCCCCTGTGGGCGGTGGTGCCGCGGTGGCACATTCGACCGGATTGACTCGGGATGGATTCGGCGTGCTTCGCGCCATCCAGGAATCGAGCATCGGGCCGGGAGAAGGTTTGGAGGTGCATATGCACCGGGACGTGGAGATCCTCACCTTCGTCGTCGAGGGTACGCTCGAACACCGCGATTCGCTGGGGGATGACGTCATCCTGAGGCACGGCGATGTGCAGCGGCTGAGCGCTGGGACCGGCGTGTTTCAGGCCGAGTGCAACTACTCCGCGGTCGCGCCGGTGCGCTTTGTGCAAGCGTGGGTTGTGCCGCGGCGTCCGGCGCTGCCGCCCTGCTGCCAGATGCGACATTTCCCCGAGACAGAGCGCAGTGGTCGGCTGCGACTGGTCGCGGCACCTGACGGTCGCGACGGTGCCGTCACCGTGCACAGCGACCTCGACGCCTACTCGTCGGTGCTGGCCCCGCGCGCGGCCCTCGCTTACACCCCGGCCGCAGGCCGCATGGCCTGGCTGCACGTCGTTAGCGGGGAGATCTCGGCCAACGGACATCGCCACGCCGCGGGGGAGGGCTGTGCCGTGCCGGCCGGAGGGAACCTGCAGGTGGAGGCGGTGAGCCGGGCCGAGTTGCTGCTGTTCGAGGTGCCGGCGGCGAGCTGAAGACGCCGCAGGGGCCGGCGCTGCCTGGCCTGCGCAATTCACAAGAGCGCGAGTCCGGTCGCGCGAGAAATGAGTGATATTGCGCCGTTGGCCCTCGTTCAGCCCGCCAAGGCCATGAGGGCAGCGGCACCTTTGGTGCTGGAAGGCACCGCCCGGTACAGGGCGGCCGAGAGGGTGCAGTGTTCGCGCACCCGGCCGCTCAGTACGAAGAAGCGCGGCTGCCGAGCGAAGGCGTAGAGCCGGTACAGGTGATAGCGGTTGGCCTCGCGGTCCGAGAGATCGGCCTCGTTCGGGGTGATGAAGAAGGGGGTCATCTCGCCGTAGCGGGTCGTCTTGACCTCGATCAGCCGCTCCCGCCCGTCGGTCTCGAAGGAGAGGATGTCGTAACCCAGGTGATCTCCGCGCACCTTGGCACTGTGCTCCACCCGCGCGGCCAGATGGCTGGCCCCGCTGCGATCCAGACGGTCCTGCTCGAAAGCGAGGATCAGTTCCTCTCCGGCGAGTCCGAGTGAACGGTTGCGGGCCTCGCGCTCGAGGTAGTCCACCACCACCGGTGGCCGATCACGGACCACTGGGCGCAGCCCTGGCTTCGGGTCGGTCACGAGTGGTGGGGGTGCCGGTAGCCCGCTCAGGTCGGGGACCTCGGGCGCGGTGGCGAGCGATTCGGCGTGCTGCGCAGCAAGCGCTCGTAGCTTCGGTGCTTGCTCAAGACGCTCGAGCACCACGTCGCGCAGCAAGGCCTGATAGTTGCCGCGCCATCGATAGCCGACGATGTGCGGCAGACCCAGTTCGATGAGCACCGCACTCAGGTTCTGGTGCTTGAATTCGATCGAGCCCGCCGTACGCTGATTCAGACGAGGCGCGAGCGCGCGGCGGTGCGCGGCCTTGGTGTAGGCGACCCCGGCCAGTTCGCGTTCGAGCATGGAGAAATGGTCATCGACGATGGCGACCACTTCCTCCCGGGTCCAAGCCATGTCGCTCATGCCCCCTCGCCGGATGTCCCTCGTGAGCGCCCTCGATCGAGGGCGACCTGGATCCCGTTTCTGGTCGGGTCAGCGGACGGAGAACTGAGTCCGGTTCCCGAGTGGCGGCGTGTCTTGGATGAGCTCCACCGTGCCGTCAGGATGCCAGGCCGATCACCCTCTGAAAAGCGGCGCGCCATGGCGTGGCTCGCACCGCGTCACCCGCCCTCGTCGTGATGATCCTTCGCAGGTTTTTTCTCGTCACCCGGGATCGGGTAGCTGTCTGCCTCGTAGGGCTGCCCCTTCATGACGATCACGAAGCCGCAGCCAATGGCGACCGTGAGCGCGCCCATCCAGACCAGCGATGCCAGGGCAATGGCCCGAAACTTGAGGCCGAGGAGATATTTCGCGCGCTCGTCCGCGTCCGGGATGTCGATGAGCCACTCGACCCCCAGCACCCACAGGGCCGGCAGGAGCGTGCCGAACAGCAGCAGCCAGGGCAGCTTGCGCAACAACACACGCTCGGTGCCGGGGGCGTGAGAGGCGGGCAGGGGTGGACGCGGTTCCTGATGCAAGCGGCACCTCCTCGAGGTTCTGGGCGACGGGGCGTCACCGTCATGGGGTCAGCCGCGGTGGGGCGGTCAACAGCCGGGACCGGCCAAGGGAAAGATAGTTGCTGGTCAGCGCCCGGGCAGGGTGAATTGCCATGCTGCGGTGCACTATGCTAGCCCCATGACTACGGCTCACCGCATTCCGCTCTCACTCGCCCTCCAGGGCGGTGGCTCGCATGGTGCCTTCACCTGGGGTGTGCTGGAGCGCCTGCTGGACGATGGCCGCCTGCACATCGAGGGCGTGAGTGGCACCAGTTCTGGCGCGATGAATGCCACGGCGCTGGCCGAAGGTCTGGCGGTCGGAGGTGCCGTGGCGGCCAAGGACCGCCTGCAGCGCTTCTGGGAGGCCGTGGGGGCGGCGGCCACGGAGCTGTTTGCCCACCCGCTCGATTTCACTCAAGGGGGCGGCAACGGCAGTCTGTCTTCGGTGCTCTCGGGCTATCTCGGGTTTGCTCACTTCTTCGCCCCCGAGCTCCTCGACCCGCTCGAGATCAACCCGTTGCGGCGCATCGTCAACGAGAGCTTCGACTTCACCCCGCTGCGACAGACCGCCGAGCCACGCATCTTCGTGAGTGCGACCAGCGTACGCACCGGGAAGATCCGCGTATTCAGCAACGCCGAGATCTCGGCCGATGTGCTCCTGGCCTCGGCCTGCCTGCCCGCACTGCATCGCACCGTCGAGATCGACGGCGAGCCCTACTGGGATGGCGGCTATTCCGGCAACCCGCCCGTGTTTCCCCTCATCTTCGACAGTCAGGCGGCGGACGTGCTGGTGGTGATGCTGCATCCCGCCCGTCGTGACACGGTGCCCAATACGGCGGAGGGGATCCGCGAGCGCGCGCTCGAACTCAGTTTCAATGCGGCCTTTCTGCGCGAGATGCGCGCCATCGCCCTGGCCAAGGAGCAGATCGCCCTGCAGGAGCCGTGGGTGTTCGGGCGCTTCGAGCGCCGCCTGCGCCGCGTGCGTTTCCACTTCATCGAGGCGCAGCACTCGCTGGGAGCCATGGAGGCGAGCACACGATTGAACGCCACTCCGGAGTTCCTGCAGAGCCTCAGGGCCGCGGGACGGGCTGCGGCCGATCTCTGGCTCGAGCGCCACTACGATGACCTCGGCACCAAGCCCTCGGTGGATCTGGCGCACATGTTCCTTCAGAACGATTGAGCGGCGCGGGTATTCCCTCGACCCCGGTGGTCAGGGCAGTCTGCCACCCTGCCCGGGGGCTGCTCGCGTGGTGCTGCCCCGCGGCGCAGTGCCTGCCTGAGAAGCTCGCCGATGCCCATGCCATTGCCGACACTTTCGCTGCCCGTCGTGGCAGCCGCGGATCTGCCGTGGTTGCTGTTGGCTGCCATCGCGCTCAACGCGCTGATCCTGCTGCTCGTGCTGCTGCGCACGGGTCGAGCCGATGTGCGCACTGAACTGCGCCTGGCACGTGAGGAGGCGGCCCATGCCGCACGTGAACTGCGCGAGGAGTTGAGTGAGCGTCAGGCAGGCGTCACGGAGGCGCTGCTGCGCACGCAGCACGCGCAGTCACAAACGCTCGAGCTCAGACTCTCCGGACTGCGCAGTGAACTCAGCGGTCAGACCCGCGCGAATCTCGAGGCACTCGAGCGGGTGCGCAACACCCTCGATGCCCGGGTGCGTGAGATGCGCGACAGCCACGACCAGCATCTCGAGTCCATGCGTCAGACCGTGGACGAGAAACTACAGGCCACGCTCGAACGCCGGCTCGGGGAATCCTTCCGGTTGGTTTCCGAGCGGCTGGAGGCGGTGCAATTGGGGCTGGGTGAAATGCAGACCCTGGCGAGCGGGGTGGGTGAGCTCAAACGTGTACTCACCAATGTGAAGGCGCGCGGCACCTGGGCCGAAGTGCAGCTCGGCAGCCTGCTCGAGGAGGTGCTGACGCCAGCGCAGTTCGAACGCAACGTGGCCGTGCGGGCCGGATCTGCCGAGCGCGTCGAGTACGCCCTGCGCCTGCCCGGGCCTGGCGGTGATCCAGAATCACCCGTCTGGCTTCCCATCGACTCCAAGTTTCCGCAGGAGGACTGGCTCAGGCTGCAGCAGGCGGCCGATCTTGGTGATGAGGCGGCGGTGAAGGC
>DNIF01000171.1 GCA_003485715.1 Gammaproteobacteria bacterium | reverse complement strand
CACGGCGGCTCCCGCCGGACCAACCCCCGCCGTGGATGACCAGCAACCAGCTTCGCGCTGAGTCCTGCGTGGACACGCTGCGATAGTGATCGAGGTAGAGCGGCAACGGCTCGCTTCGGTAGCAGTGGTGTGTCACCGTCACCACCCGCCAGAAGGGGAGGATCGCGCCGGTGAGCCGGCGTCGGCGAAGGCCCCACGACCATGACCCGCTGCGGTTGACCGGTGAATCGACCGCAATCGGCGGCCATCCCGAGTAATCGGGGTGGGTCTCTGGACTTGCAAGGCTCTGCCCCAGCGGCCATGCGAGGAGTAGCCCGAGCACCACAACGGCCGGTGAGAACCAGTCAGGGGCGGTGCTCCGGTCTCCCAGGATCAACCAGAGCAGAGCCAGCAGGGCGGCCAGATGCGCCGTCTCGCGGGCGAGGAGCCCGGCGAGCCAGAGCGAGCGCGTCAGCGCCGGGCTCCAGACGAGCACAAGCCAGAGCAGGAGCAGGGTCAGCAGCAGGGATTGAAGGAGGTCCATCGCCTGTTCAATTGCCCAGCGGATACGGCGCACCACACCACAGCCGAGACCCTGTCGCACTCATCCCGGCGCAGGCGGGGGCATTCCCTCCCGATGACCGCGCGACGCTACTCATTCCCGCCGCCGCTGCAGTGAACACGCGCCCGGCCGCCCGCAAGGGAACCAGACACCGGCCACCGTAGTCCCCGACGGCCCGAATAACGACACAAAGGCTCGCGCCCCCCCCATCCGTCACGCACACTCTGCGGCCGGTGAGGCATGGCCCACCGCCCGACCGCATCCTGAGGCCCCCGCATGTCCAGTACGATGACCTCGAGTCGCCCCCCGCACGCGCGCGTTGAATTGCCCCTCGATCTCGGTTCGCACCACTTCCTCGTCCGGGTGTGGAAGCTCACCCGGCCGTTCTGGTTCTCGGAAGAACGGTGGGTGGCGCGGGGACTTCTGGCAGCGGTCGTGACGCTGTCGCTGCTGCTCGTGTACCTGCAGGTGTTGTTCAACTTCTGGGGCAATCAGTTCTACAACTCCCTGCAGGAGCGGCAGGAAGAAGACTTCTGGGCGCTCATCACCTACTTCGGTTTCCTGGCCGCCTGCCACATCGGCGTGGCCGTATACGCCAACTATCTGCAGTCGCTGCTCAAGCTGCGCTGGCGGCGCTGGCTGACGGAAGTGTACGTCGGCGAGTGGCTCGGCACGCGCGCCTTCTATCTGCTCGAACAGCAACCTCAGGGTACGGACAACCCCGATCAGCGCATCGCCGCCGACCTCAACGCCTTCGCCGACCAGACGCTCGGGTTGTCACTGGCCTTCCTGAATGCCAGCGTCTCGCTGGTCTCCTTTCTCGGCATCCTGTGGACCCTGTCCGGCACCCTGGAGTTTTCCCTGCCGCTCGTAGGTCCGTTGGTCATTCCGGGTTACATGGTCTGGGTTGCCATCGTGTATGCAGGCCTCGGCACCTGGTTCGCGCATACCATCGGCCGGCCACTCATCGGCCTCAACTTCGAGCAGGAGCGCCGCGAAGCAGACTTCCGCTACGGTCTCGTACGGGTGCGCGAGAACGCCGAGAGCATCGCCGTCTACGGTGGTGAGGCCCAGGAGCGCGTCGGCCTCCATCAGCGTTTCACGGCGGTGGTCCAGAACGCGCTCAACCTCATGATCGGGACCAAGCGCCTGCAGTGGTTCACCACCGGCTACGGGCAGGTTGCCATCGTCTTCCCCTATCTGGTGACGGCACCACGGTACTTCCGCGGCGACTTCCGCCTGGGCGACGTGATGCAGACGGCCTCCGCCTTCGGCAAGGTGCAGGAGTCGCTCTCCATCGTGGTCGATGCCTACGCCTCCATCGCCAGTTGGAAGGCGAGCGTGGACCGTCTGACCACCTTCCATGAAGCGATCGCCGCCGCGGCCGCCATCGAGCGGCGCGAGCACATCCGTTGCGAGACCCACCCGCAGACTGACGATGCGACGCTGGCGCTGGATGAGGTCTCCATTTCTCTCCCCGACGGCTTGACCCTGCTGCCGGCGACCAATCTGCGTCTGGAGCCGGGCCGGCATACGGTCATCACCGGCCCCTCCGGGATCGGCAAGAGCACGCTGTTCCGCGTGCTCTGCGGCATCTGGCCCTGGGGCGACGGCCGGGTGCGACAGCCCTCGGGGGCACGCGTGCTCTTCCTGCCCCAGCGCCCCTACCTGCCCATCGGCACGCTGCGCGACGCCCTCGCCTACCCCTTCGGTACCGGACAGGCGACCGACAACGAGCTGCGTGAACTGCTGCATGCCTGTCACCTCGGCAACTATGCCGGCCGACTCGGCGAGAGCGACAACTGGGGTCGCCGTATGTCCCCCGGCGAGCAGCAGCGCCTCGGCTTCGCACGCGCGCTCCTGCACCAGCCCGACTGGCTATTCCTCGACGAGGCCACCTCCGCGCTCGACAGCTCCATGGAGGCCGAACTCTACGAGCTGGTCTTCGCGCGGCTCACGCACTCCACCGTGGTGAGCATCGCCCACCGCGAGCAGGTCGCCCGTCACCACCGCCAGCAGTGGCGCTTCGTGCCGGGCGTTGCGGGCACGCACGTCGAGGTACTCCCGCTCGCCCCGAATCCTGCCTGACCCCACGAACATTTCAGCGAACGGAAGAATCCATGCACTTGCGCCAGTACTTCGACCCCACCTCGAGCACACTCACCTACCTCCTGGCCGATCCCGCGCGCGGTGTGGCCGTGCTCATCGATCCGGTGCTGGAGCACGTCGAGGACTACATCCGCACGCTGGAACAGGGCGGCCTGCGACTGACGCACTCGCTGGAAACCCACGTGCATGCGGACCACGTCACGGCCGGCGGCGCTCTGCGGCAACGCCTCGGGAATCTGACCGCAGTGGGGCAGGCCTGCGGCGCGACGGCGGCCGATCTGCAACTCGAGGGCGGCGAGCGTCTGCCCTGTGGTGACCTCACCATCGAAGTGATCTCCACGCCGGGCCATACCCCGGGCAGCGTCTCCTTCCGCGTGCAGGATCGCGTGTTCACGGGCGATGCCTTGCTCATCGGCGGCTGTGGCCGGACCGATTTCCAGGGCGGTGATGCCGGGACGCTCTACGACTCCATCACCGAGCGCCTCTTCACGCTGCCCGACGAAACCCTCGTCTACCCGGGCCACGACTACCGCGGTCGCCGGGTGAGTTGCATCGGTGAGGAACGCAGCATCAATCCGCGGCTCGCCGGCAAATCGCGCGCGGAGTTCATCGCCCTGATGCAGGCCCTGGCGCTGCCCAAACCCCGACTCATCGATCTGGCCGTCCCCGCCAACCGGCGCTGCGGTGTCCCGACGATTGACGACGTGCCGCATGGCTGATGCGCAGCTTCGGAAACGCTGACGGGGGCATCGGCCAGGACCTCCTCGCCGGCTCGATCACCGCTCTGGTGCTGCTGCCTCAGGCCGTAGCCTTCGCGCAACTGGCCGGCCTACCCACCGCGCTCGGCCTCGCTGCGGGCATGCTGCCGACCCTCGTCTACGCCCTGCTCGGCAGCAGTCGGGTACTCGCGGTCGGGCCGGTATCGGTGGCCGCGATCATGCTCGCCAGCGCCCTCGCGCCCCTGCCGATGGCAGAGCGACCGGGTGCCGCGCTGGTGCTCGCGGTGCAGACCGGGCTGTTGCTGCTCACCCTGGGAATACTGCGGCTGGGCTTTCTGGCGAACTTCGTCTCGCAGCCGGTGCTGCAGGGCTTCAGCATGGGGGCGGCCCTGCTCATCATCCTCGCCCAGTTGCCGCCACTGCTTGGTCTTGGGTCGGGTGCTGCGCAGTCACCGGCATCCGGACCTGCGATCTTCGGTCTGGCGCTGTTGCTGGCGGCCATCACGGTCGAACGGCTCGGCGCGATGCTCTCGGCACCGGCCGACCGCTCCCCGTTCCTGCGTCTGCTGCCGCGCCTCGCCCCGGTCCTCATCGTGATCATTGCCACGCTGTTTCTGAATGCACTGGGCCTGGGTCCGGAGCTGGGTTACGCGGTGATCGGTAGCGTTGCGCCAGTGCTGCCATGGCCGACACTGACCGCATTCGGGATCGACCGTTGGTCCGAGCTCCTGCCCTCTGCCGCCCTCATCGCGCTCATCGGTTTCGTCGAGAGCATCGCCATCGCCAAATCCATGGCGCGAACCCGAGGAGAGCGCATCGAGCCGGATCGGGAACTCATCGCGCTCGGCGCGGCGAACGTGGCCGGTGGATTCACCGGTGCGATGCCGGTAGCCGGCGGCCTCAGTCGCACGCTGGTGAACGCCGCCGCAGGGGCGCAGAGTCAGCGCGCCGCGGTGGTCACGGCCCTGTGGCTCATCGGTGCCGGCGCGGGTCTCACGGGCGTTCTCGGCATGGTGCCAACGGCCGCGCTGGCGGCCATCATCATCGTGGCCGTCATGCCCTTGCTGCGGCCGCGGGAACTCACGGACCTCTGGCGTTACGACCCGCGCGACGGTGCGGCGGCGGCTGTCACCCTGGCTGGCACCGTGATGCTCGGTGTGGAGGCCGGCGTGGCGCTGGGCGTCGCGCTTTCCATCCTGCTGGCACTTTGGCGCAGCAGCCGCCCGCACATCGCCGTCCTCGGTCGCATCCCGGGCCAGCCGATCTTCCGCAACGTCGAACGCCACGCCGTCGAGACGTGGCGGCAACTGTTGCTGCTGCGCCCGGATGCATCCCTGACCTTCGCCAACGCTGATTACGTGCGCGAGTTCATCGAGCAGGCGCTCGGCCGGCGACCGGAAGTCCGCACGGTGGTGCTGGTGTGCTCGGCCGTCAATCATATTGATGCCAGTGCGGTGGAGACTCTGCATGCCCTTGCGGTAGACCTGCGCGCCCGCGGCCTGCGGCTGGCACTCGCGGAGGTGAAGGGACCCGTGCTGGATCGCCTTGATCGCAGCCCAAGGCATTCGGGGAGTCCACTGGAAATCATCCCGGACCTCGGCGCGACCGTAGAGCAGCTGGGAGAGCCATCTTCATGAATCTCGTGGCTCCGCTGACCGTCTCCGGGCCCGGCAGGCACAGCGTTCGTATCCAGCTCCCCACCGCGCTGGAACCAGGCTGGTTGTCGGCAACCAGCCCGCTGGTCGGCTGGAGCCAATCAACCCGGACTGACGCGGCGACCGGCCGCAAGCGACGGTGCAACACGGCCGTAGCTGGTTGTTTTTCATGACCACCCGCTGCAATCGCGGGTGACGCGTGACGACTGGCACGGCGTCTGCACCAGTGGATGCGAGCCGGCAGAACCGGCAGCCCACCTACCAAAGCACTCAGGGAGAGCAAACATGGCCTGGACGACCCCTTCTTTCGCCGACATCCGTTTTGGTTTCGAAGTCACGATGTACATCGCCAACCGCTAAAAGCCGGTTGACGGCAGTGCCCCTGAGGCCCCCGATTGGGGGCCTCTTCTTTTTCAGCCCTGCACGAATCGCTCATTCCAGCCGACGCCGGCTCCAACCCGAAGAGCATCCGCCGGCGGACACAATCCGGGAACGCGAAACACGAGATACGTGCAGCGACCCGTGTGCTGCCTCGGCTCATGGACGAGGGTGAGCGTGTGCGGCATCCTCCCCGCCCATGCAGGATCTCAAGTCTCTCATCCGCACCATCCCGGACTTCCCTGAACCGGGCGTCCTTTATCGCGACATCACCCCACTGCTCCGCTCGGCTGATGGATTGAGATCGGCCACGGAGGCACTGGTCATGCCTTGGCGCGGTCAGGGCATTGCCTGCGTAGCCGGCATGGAGGCACGTGGTTTTCTCTTCGGTGCGCTCGCCGCCCAGCTTCTCGATGTGGGCTTCGTGCCCTTGCGCAAACCGGGCAAGCTGCCGCACACCGTCGAACGCGAGGACTACGCGCTCGAATACGGCACCGCCAGTCTCGAGATGCACCGCGACGCGCTCGAGCCGGGCGAGCGGGTGCTCATCGTCGATGATGTCCTTGCCACCGGTGGCACGGCGGCAGCCGCCGTCGCCCTCGTCCAACGCTGCCGGGCCGAGGTTCTGGGTTGTGCCTTCGTCATAGAACTGGGCGCCCTGCGCGGGCGGGCGCGGCTCCCTGGGGTCACGGTGAGCAGTGTCCTGATGTACTGAGTGCGGACCTTCTCGATATCACCGCCCATCGGGCGAGAACCACCGCATGGCGGCTGAGCGGCCGCCAACCCACCCCCGCCGCCCCCGCACCCTCAAGGGCGATGGCCTGCCCGCCGACACGCGATTCAGGTCACTCATCCTGCCGGGAGACACCGCGCTCATGTTTCAGGCAATCGACCTGGCCCGGGTCACGCTGCCGAGCGAACGCAGACAGCAACCGCGGGTACACACCGCCGGACGCCTCGAATTGCGCCCACTCGGCGGACGGCATCGGCTGGCGGCCCGCCTGGTCGACCTGTCCGTGGGCGGACTGCGGGTACGCTGCACGCGCAAGGAGGCCCTGGCCTTTGTCGCGGCACCCGGTTTCGGTGAGGCCGATCTTCTGCGCGCCGAATGGCAGATGTTTCTTGCCGACCGCTGCCTCGAATTCGTTGCCGTTGCGCGCCGCTGCTATGTACAGAAGGCCGGCGAGGATGAGCTGGCCCTCGGCTTCGAGTTCACTCATCTGGACGAACCCGCCCGTCGCAGTCTTGAGGAGTGGGTGTTGAGTCAACTCGAGCCCGCCTGAAGCCCGCGGTTGCCCCCGCGTGCCGGACACGCGGTTAGTCACTGCACGCGCGGGGGTTGGAAAGGCGAGCTGTGGCAAGGGTGCGGCCACCGAGGATCCTCGGCTGTACGGGAACGGACGGACGCGAGACCGACTGCCGGTATTCAGCCGCTGACCAGACCGCCATTGACCTTGATCGACTGACCGGTCACGAAGGCGGACTCCGGCGACAGCAGCCAGACGAAGGCGGCCGCGACATCCTCCGGGCTGCCGAAGCGCGCGAGCGGCGTGGCCTGCACGACGGCCTCGAAGTACTCCGGACGCATCGTCTGACGGGCGAACTCGGTAGCGATCCAGCCAGGCGCGACCTCGTTCACGCGCACCCTGGGTGCGAGACTTCGCGCGAGGCTGCGCGTGAAGCCGGAGATCCCGCCCTTCACGGCGGCAAAGAGCTCGGGATTCTCGCCACCCATGCCGGTCAGAGCCTGATCCCAGGAGGTGTTCACGATGACACCACCGCGTTCGGGGTCGAAGCATTCCGCCGCCGCCCAACTGCAGAGCATGGTGCCGCGCAGGTCCACGTCGATCAGGCGGGCGAGCTTGCCGAGTCGGTCGAGCTGCG
>DNIF01000157.1 GCA_003485715.1 Gammaproteobacteria bacterium | reverse complement strand
GCGCTGCCGAGGACACGGCCACCGCGCCCATCAACCCGTATGGCCAGTCGAAGCTCATGAGCGAGCTGATGCTGGCCGATCTGTCGCGCGCAACGGCCATGCGGCACGTCACCCTGCGCTATTTCAACGTCGCGGGGAGCGATCCGGGCGGACGCATCGGGCAATGCACACCGGGCGCGACCCTGCTCATCAAGGTCGCGGCAGAAGTCGCGATCGGCAAGCGAGCGGGGCTTGCCGTCTTCGGGACCGACTATCCCACCCGAGATGGCACCGGAGTCCGGGATTACATCCATGTGGTGGACCTGGCCCGGGCCCATCTCGACGCCTTGAGCCACCTCGAGGGTGGTGGCGAATCACTTACCCTCAACTGCGGCTACGGTCACGGTTACTCGGTACGTGAGGTCATCGCTGCCGTGGAGGCCGAGGCCGGTCACCGGTTGCCGGTGAGCGAACATCCGCGCCGCGCCGGCGATCCGCCGGAGCTCATCGCCGAGACCGGGCGCATCCGCTCGATGCTCGGCTGGGTGCCGCAGTACGACGACCTCCGACTCATCGTGCGCACCTCGCTCGCCTGGGAGCGCAAGCAGCAAGAAAATCCGTGGCGGCACGCATCTTCCTGAACCTGCCCTGGAGGGGACTCGCGCCCGCACCAGCCATGGGACTTCCCGGCGAATGCGTGCCTTGCGCCTTCAAGCAGCGCCGATCCCGGGTCGAAATCCTGGCCGTTCCTCCCTCCCCGGCTGCCGCAGCACGGAGCCCACGCCAGTGACCTCCCGCCCTGAGCAGCAACCGGATGCCCGACCACTCATCGCCCACGTCGTGCATCGACTGGATTTCGGCGGCCTGGAAAACGGGCTCGCCAATCTCTTGCACCGGCTGCCACGCGAGCGCTTCCGACATGCGGTGGTGAGCCTGACCAACAGCACCCACTTTCGCGAACGGCTGCCTCCCGGCGTGGCAGTGGTCGAACTCAACCGCAAGAGCGGTCAGGACTGGGGCCTCTATCTGAAGCTCTTTCGAACCTTCCGTAACTTGCGTCCCGCCCTGGTGCACACCCGCAATCTGGCCACACTCGAGGCACAGATCCCGGCCCTCGCTGCCGGCGTGCCTGCGCGCGTGCACGGAGAACACGGGCGCGACATGCACGACCTCGACAATCGGAGCCGACGTTATATCTGGATGCGGCGTGTGCTGAGCCCCCTCGTGCATCGTTACACGGCCGTGTCACAGGAACTGACGGACTACGTCACCACCGAGGTCGGAATCAGCGCAGCGCGGGTCAGCCGCATCTGCAACGGCGTCGATACCGACCGCTTCGCACCACGTACGCCGCGCCCACCGCTGCCGGACGGGGAAGCGGCCGCGCGTCTTGCCGGCCGCAGGCTCATCGGCAGCATCGGCAGAATGCAGGCCGTCAAGGACCCGCTCAATCTGGTCCGGGCCTGGTCACTGCTGTTGCGAGGCAACCCCAGCCTCGCGGATCGGACAGGTCTGGTGCTGGTCGGCGAGGGTCCGCTGCGCGCCGAGGCCGAGGCCGAACTGGCGGCGCAGGGACTCGCCCACACGGCCTGGTTACCGGGTGCGCGCAGTGACACGCCCGAGATCCTCGCCGCCCTCGATCTCTTCGTGCTGCCCTCGCTGGCCGAGGGGATCTCCAACACGGTGCTTGAGGCCATGGCGAGTGGGCTGCCGGTGGTGGCCACCGATGTGGGTGGCAATCGGGAGCTGGTCACGCCGGGCAGGACCGGTACGCTTGTCCCGCGGGCCGATCCAGAGGCCCTCGCGCGCGCCGTGGCCGCCTACCTCGCCGATGATCTCCTGCGCGCCCGCCAGGGTGCGGCGGCTCGCGAGCGGGCCGTGCGGGATTTCAGCCTTGAAACCATGGTGGCCGGCTACCGCGACATCTACGAAGCGCTGACGCCTCGACCCACCGGACTCTGACCCGATGCGCATCCTCCACGTCCTCGACCATTCCCTGCCGCTGCACAGCGGCTACACCTTCCGCTCCCGTGCCATCCTCAAGGCGCAGCAGGCCATGGGCCTTGTACCCGTCGCCCTGACCGGCCCCAAGCAGGGTCCTGCCGCCAGCGCGCTGGAGACCATCGACGGTATCGACTTCCACCGCACTCCGCTGCCCAAGCGCTGGTTAGAGCAGGGTCTCTTCGAGCCCTGGGGCGTGGTGTCGGCATTGCGCCGACGCATCCTGGAACTCGCCCCGCGACTGCGTCCGGATCTCATCCACGCCCACTCCCCGGCGCTCGACGGCATGGCCGCCGTGCTGGCCGGCCGGCGTCTCGGTCTGCCCGTCGTCTACGAGGTGCGGGCCTTCTGGGAGGATGCTGCAGTGGACCATGGCACCAGCCGCGCCTGGGGGCCGCGCTACCGTCTGACCCGGGCGCTGGAGACCTGGGTCCTCCGACGCGCCGATGCCGTGACCGCCATCTGCCAGGGCCTGCTCGACGACATTGCCGCACGGGGCATCCCAGCCTCTCGACTCACCCAGATCCCGAATGCGGTCGACCCGGAGGCCTTCGCCGCCGGTGCCGAGCGCGATCCCCTGCTCGCCCAGCGCCTGGGCCTGCCGCCCGCAGGACCCGTCATCGGTTTCATCGGCTCCTTCTACGCCTACGAGGGCCTCGATCTGCTGATCGAGGGCTTTACCCGTCTGGCCCGGGAGCACCCGACCGCGGCGCTGCTCCTGGTCGGCGGCGGGCCTGAGGAAGCAGCACTGAAGGCGCAAGCAGCGCGCGCTCCGGTAGCGGCACGCATCCACTTCGCCGGACGGGTACCACACGCCGAGGTTCCGCAGTACTACGCCCTCATCGATCTGCTGGCCTATCCGCGCCACCGCATGCGCCTGACCGAGCTCGTCACCCCGCTCAAGCCCCTCGAGGCCATGGCCATGCGCCGGCCCTTCTGTGCCTCGGATGTCGGTGGCCATCGGGAACTGATCCGCGATGGCGAGACGGGCTACCTGTTTCCGGCCGACGATGCCGCTGCCCTCGCGGAGCGACTGGCCGCGGTGCTGGATGCACGCGGCGATTGGGAGCGGGTACTCGACGCCGGGGAACGCTACGTGCGCGAGGAACGCAACTGGACGAACTCCGTCTCCCGCTACCGGGAGGTCTATGCGGCCGCCCAGGCCAATGCCCGGAGAAGGCAACCATGAACTCCCTGCCCTCGCAGCCCCGCCTGCCGCTGGCCTGGCGGTCGCCGCTAGCCTGGCTCGTGCTTCTGCTCGGCTCGGCCGTGGCGCTGTTTGCGGCCACGGCGCTCTCGATGCCGGCCGTCTGGCAGCGCTCTGAGACCTTCGCCCATGGCTGGATCATCCTGCCCATCAGCCTGTGGCTCATCTGGGAGCGACGGACCGCGCTCGCAGCGCGCGCACCGGCACCGGCGTGGTCAGCCCTGCCGGTCGTGGCCGGTCTCGGCTTCCTGTGGCTGCTCGGGGAGGTCACGGGCACGCTCATCGTGCAGCAGTACGCCTTCGTGGCGCTGCTCATCGGCATCACCGTGGGTGTGCTGGGACTCGAGGTGGCGCGCCTGATCGCCTTCCCGCTCGCCTTTCTGCTCTTCGCCGTACCCTTCGGTGAAGGGCTGATTGCGCCACTGATGGATTTCACCGCGCACTTCTCGGTGGCGCTGTTGCGGGCGACGGGTATCCCGGTCCTCCATGAAGGCACGTTCATCACGCTGCCGAGCGGTAACTGGTCTGTGGTCGAGGGCTGCAGCGGTCTGCGGTACCTCATCGCCACCATCACCCTGGGCTGCCTGTACGCCTATCTCAGCTACCAGAGCCCCTGGCGCCGGGTCGTGTTCATTCTGGCCTGTTTCTTCGTGCCGATAATTGCAAACGGCATACGTGCTTACATGATCATGATGATTGGACACATGAGCGACATGCAACTCGCCACCGGGGTCGATCACCTGCTCTATGGCTGGGTCTTCTTCGGCCTCGTGATCTTCGTGATGTTCGCCGTCGGCTCCCTCTGGCGCGAACCTCCGGAGCGTCTCGATTCAGCGTCCGCAGAGCAGGAGGCCACCATGCCGAGCAGACGCCCCGCCTTCTGGCCACAGGCACTGGGTTACGTGCTCGTTCTCGCCACTTTCCCCGCCTGGGCCTGGTTGTCCCGCCCCGACCTCCGCCTCGCACCGCTCGAGTTGCCCGCGCAAATTGCAGCCTTCGAGCGTGTACCAGGCGAGGGAGGCATTACCTGGGAGGCGGAGACGCACGGTGCCGACCAACGAGCCAGCGCCGTCTACCGAACCAGCGCATCCCCGGCCGACTCGCCCGATGCCGCCAGTGGCGATGACTGGGTCTACGCCGAGGTGACCTGCTGGGCGAGCTCGCGTCAGGACGCGGAGCTCCTCAATTCCCAGAATCGTCTCCTGCGGCAGAAGCATCCCGACTGGAACATGCTCCCGGCGGGCATCCGCCCGACCGGACGTGAGCGCCCCGGACTCGTGCGCGAGGCAGAGATCCGATCGCGCTCGCCGAAGGGCGAGCGCCTGCTCGTCTGGGACTGGTGGTGGCTGGGTGCAGAGCACTTCACTCATCCCCACTACGGCAAACTGCGCGAGGCGTGGCTGCGACTCTCCGGGGGCGATACCCGTGGTTGCTGGCTGGTCGCCGCAACGCCGTTGACGGCGGAGGATGCCGCGAGGGAGCGGCTGGCGACCTTCACTGCGACACTCGCCGCCTGGCAAGACAGCCCCTAGCAAAGGAACGAAGCATGTGTGGAATCGTCGGCCTGTATGCCCCCTCCCGTGCCCTCGCGATCGCGCGCGAAACCATTCTGGCCATGAATCAGGCCCAGTTTCACCGCGGACCGGACGAGGGCGGGCAGCACCACGCCCCGGGGCTTGGCCTCGGTCACCGGCGGCTCTCGATCATCGACCTCGCGAGCGGCCAGCAGCCGCTGTTCAACGAGGATGGCACGGTGGTGGTGGTCTTCAACGGCGAGATCTACAACCACGCCGAGCTCATGCCCGAGCTCATTGCACGCGGCCATCGCTTCCGTACCCGCTGCGATACGGAGGTCATCGTGCACGCCTGGGAGGAGTGGGGCGAGAAGTGCATCGAGCGCTTCCGTGGCATGTTCGCCTTCGTGCTCTATGACGCGCGCCGGGACTGTCTCTTCGGGGCCCGTGATCGGCTGGGCGTCAAGCCGCTCTACTACGCACACCTTCCCGATGGCAGCTTCGCCTTCGCCAGCGAGATGAAATCGCTGCTCACCCTGCCGACCCTGGGACGTACCCTCGATCCCCTGGCGGTGGAGGACTACTTCGCTTACGGCTACGTGCCGGAGCCCCGCAGCATCTACCAGGAGATCCGCAAGCTCGAACCGGGCTTCCGCTTCCTGCACGAGCGCGGCGGGCCCTCGCGGCTGCGCCTGTCGCGCTACTGGGATGTGCCCTTCGAGCCGCATCCCCCCGCGCGCGAAGAAGACATCGCCCACGAGCTCGTGGAGCGCCTGCGCGAGGCGGTGCGCATCCGCATGGTGGCCGAGGTGCCTCTGGGTGCCTTCCTCTCCGGTGGCGTGGACTCGAGCAGCGTAGTGGCGCTGATGGCCGGGCTCGACGACAAGCCCGTCGAGACCTGCGCCATCGCCTTCGCCGATCCACGCTTCGACGAGAGCGCGCATGCGCGTCTGGTGGCTCAGCGCTATCACACCAACCACCACGAAGAACGGGTCGACGCCGATGATTACGACCTGATCGATCGCCTGGCCGCCTGCTATGACGAACCCTTCGCCGACAGCTCGGCCCTGCCGACCTGGCGCGTCTGCCAGATGGCCCGCCGGCACGTGACCGTCGCGCTGTCCGGCGATGGCGGCGACGAGAATTTCGCCGGCTATCGGCGCTATCGCTGGCATCGGAGCGAGGAGCGTCTGCGTGCCCTGCTGCCCATCGGCCTGCGACGGGCCCTCTTCGGACCACTCGGGCGGCTCTATCCCAAGCTCGACTGGGCGCCCCGCTGGCTTCGCGCGAAGAGCACCTTCGAGGCGCTGGCCCGGGACAGCCTCGAGGGCTATTTCCACGGACTGTCCATCCTCCATGATGGCTTGAGGATTCCGCTCTACACTGCTGATTTCAGGCGATCTCTCGGCGGCTATCACGCACTCGAAGTGCTGCGGGAGCATGCCGGTCGCTGCCCTACCGAAGACCCGATCGGCCGGGTGCAATATCTGGACATGAAGACCTACCTGCCGGGCGACATCCTCACCAAGGTCGACCGCGCCAGCATGGCGCACGCCCTCGAAGTGCGGGTGCCCCTGCTCGATCACCTCTTCACGGGCTGGGTGTCGGGACTCCCCTCCGGACAGAAGCTCCGTGGCCAGGAAGGCAAGTACATTTTCAAGAAGGCCATGGAACCTCTTCTGCCGAAAGAGATTCTCTATCGACGCAAGATGGGTTTCGCGGTGCCCGTGGCGGCCTGGTTCCGGGGCCCGCTGAAGGAGCGGCTGCGGGCCGAACTGTTGGGATCCGGCTGCTCGGACCTCGGGATCTTCGAGCCCCGCCAGGTACGCAGGCTGGTCGACGACCACATCGCAGGCGTGCGTGATCATTCAGCCCCGCTGTGGTCGCTGCTCATGTTCCGGGCGAGCCTCACCCATCTGCAATCCCTGACACGCCCCGTCACCGGGCCGGCGGCCTGAAGCCATGACCGTCGCGCCCGAGCCCCGGTCCCGCTGTCACCGCCCTCCGGGGACAACGTGAGTCAGGTCAGGCCGCGCGTGGCAGACGTCGCTCCATCAGCGGGGTACTCGGGCCACGTCCATGCCAGGTCGCGGCGACCGCGCCTGCCGCCCGTGCCACCGCGACTGCGCCTGCCGCTCTGGCTTCCCCTGGCCTGGGCGGTGCTCATCTCCTATGGCTCGCTGCTGCCCTTCCACTACGTTCCAATCAGCCTCGCCGAGGGCATTCAGCGCTTCCAGAACCTGCCCCTGCTCATGCTTGGTGCGGAGCAGCGTGCCGACCTGCTGGCCAATTTCCTGCTCTACCTGCCGCTCGGCTTCGGTCTGGCGGCGGCCCTGCCGGGCCGAAGCCCAAATGTAGCCGCCGGCCTCCTCGCCGCGATCCTGGGCTGCGGCCTGGCCTTCGCCATCGAATTCACCCAGGCCTGGTTCCCCAACCGCACGGCCTCGCTCAATGACCTCATCGCCGAGTGCGTCGGCAGCGGTGGGGGCGTGTTGATCTATCGCCTGTCGGCAGCCTCCATGGCCCGCTGGGTCGGGGCCCTGACACGCCCCGATAAGGCACCGCTGGTCGACGCGGCGCTGGCCCTGTACGCGCTGGCGTGGCTGTCCATGGCCCTCTTCCCGCTTGACTTCGTGATGAGTGCCGCCGAGCTCGATTGGCGTCTGAATCTGCAGACCGGCTTCTGGATCCATGCGGAGTCTGCTGCCAGCCCCTTCCGCCTGCTCGTCGGGCTGCTGGTGGAATTCCTTGCTGCACTACCCCTCGGGGCCTTGCTCGCGCGGCGTGCCGGCCTCGCCGGGGCTCCGGTGCTGACCTTCCTGCTGGCCGCACTGCTGTCCACCGCCATGGAGGTGCTGCAACTGCTCATGATCTCCGGCGTGGCCCAGGGGGTCTCGGCTGCGGCCCGCGCAGCCGGTCTGGTAGCCGGTGCCGCCCTCGCTTCAGGCTCCCTCTCCACCTGGGCTGACCGGCTACGCGCCTGGCGCCACCCGGCCTGGACTGCAGCAATCGGACTCGGCGTCTATCTGCCACTGGCGCTCGTAGCCGTGGTCACCGGCAAGGGCCCCTGGGATGGCCTCGCGGACGTCACTGGTCGCCTGCATGCCCTTCAGTGGCTGCCCTTCTATTACCACTATTACACCAGCGAGCCGGTGGCGATGCGCAGCCTCCTCGCGACGGTGTCGCTCTACGCACCACTCGGGGCGCTGCTCGCACTCGCCCGGCTGGGGCGACTGCGTCTGAGGGGGGGACGGCGCTTGTCCGCCTTGCCGGCCGTACTCCTGGGCTTCCTTACCGCCCTCGTCCTCGAGGGCCTGGAACTGGGCTTCCGCGACGCACGTCCTGACCCGACCACGCTCATCATCGCGCCGATGGGTGTCTGGCTTGCCTTTCGCGCAAGCGAATGGCTGGTGCGAACCGTGCTCGAGCTGCACCCACAGCACGGCCACGGACCGATGGCTGCGGGCGCGGGGCTGCGCGCCTGGGCCAGCGGCGTGGCCGTGCCATTGCTCGCCATCGGCGTGGTCCTCTCGCACCAGTGGGAACGCCTGCAGGCCGAGGTGGCCACCGCCTCTATCGTTCCCATGGCAGGCAGTCTGCCGTCACCCGCCTCACTACCCCCGGTGCAACTGGCCCATTTCCGCAACGAGCGCCCGCGCCTGCCGGCACCCCGGCCCGGAGAACAGCATCACCTGGATGAGGCTTGGCTCAAGGGCCAGCGGCATGCGGCAGAACAGGGCCGCCCCGAAGCCCTGATCCTGATGGCCCGTCTGGAACCGGGACGCTGGCCCCTCGACGCGCTGCGTGAGAGTTTGCTGGCTGAGCAGCCGGCGGGACGCTGGCAGGCGCGCAATCTCTCCCTGGCCTATGACTGGCTCCACGATCAGTGGGCGCCGACGGAGCGCGAGGCCCTGCGCGAGGCCCTCATCAGCGCCTGTGACGACGCCACCATCTACATCCGGCGCGAAGCGCTGTCCCCTTATCACTACGCCCTTTACGCCCATCCGCTGCAAGAGCTCCTTGCCTGCTCGATTGCCCTCTATCGCGATGACCCGCGCGCCAACGCCCTCTTCAACTTTGCCCACCACCTGCTGGAGACGCGGGTGAGGCCGGTGTGGGAGCAGGTGATGGCGGACGGCGGCTGGCACGAGGGGCGAGAGTACGTCGGGCTCGGCATCGGTCGCGCGGTATTTCAGGTTCCGGCGCTGTGGCGCCACGCCACCGGCCTGAACTGGTTTGCCGAACTGCCCGGACTGCGTGGGTTCCTCGATTTTCTCGTCTATCGCAGTCGCCCCGATGGCACGCTCATGCGCCTTGGTGACGGTAATCGGGCGCATGAAGTGATCGCCGACCAGGCGGCACTGGCCCTCGAATACCGCCACGCGGCGGCCTACAGCCTGGCGAATTGCCTGGAGCCCGGTCGACCGGCTGCCTGGCCCTGGGGGCCACTCGCCGATCCCGCCCTATGTGCCCCCGAGGCCGTGCAGCATCTGGATCGATCCCGGGCCTTTCGCGGGATCGGACTCCTCGTGTCGCGTACGGATTGGTCTCCTGAAGCCACCTACGTCACCTTCAAGGCGGGCGACAACTTCTGGTCGCACCAGCACCTGGATCAGGGTAGTTTCACGCTCTACCGCGGCGGTGCGCTGGCAATCGACAGCGGGTCCTACGGGCGCCGCCACGGCTCGGACCACCATCTGAACTACCACTCCCAATCCATCGCCCATAACGTGGTCACGGTGACCGACCCCGCCGACACCGTGCCCCTGCCGCGCGGCAGCGTGGAGGCACCCCGGCCGATCGCCAATGATGGCGGTCAGCGTCGGGTGGGCTCCGGCTGGAATCTCGGCCGGGCACCGCTCGATCGCGGCGAGTGGGAGGCGGCATTCGAGAGCTACCACACGGGCCGCTGGCTGGCTACGCACGCGTCCGAGGATCTCAGTGTGGTGGTGGCAGACCTCACTCCGGCTTACACCAACCGCTGGTCGGGGCTCGGGCGTTTCGCTGATCGCACCCGCCGCGTCGAACGCTATGTCCGTACCTTCGTGCATGACCGGGCGGCCGACATCGTGCTCGTGCGTGACACCCTGAAACTCGCCGAGGGCGACTTCACCACCCGCTGGCTGCTGCACACGCTGGACGAACCCGTCGCCACGCCGGCTGGCTTCCGCGCGAACGTGCCCCCGGGCGCAGGCCCTGGCCGAGCGGGCGCCAGCCTGCACGCCGTGGTGATGGGGCCGCACCCGGTGAAACAGGTCTTCGTCGGTGGACCGGGGCGTGAATTCGAGGTGGACGGCCGTAACTACGACGACGACGGCGAGATCCAGCGCTTCCTGGCCACCCGCCCGCCGGCCGAGCAGGAGGCCGGGGCCTGGCGGGTGGAACTCATCGCGCCATCCGCACACGAGGCAGAGTTCCTGGTCGCGCTGCTGCCACGCGACGCTACGGCAGACCCATCGGCCCAGGTCCAGCGCCTCGCGACGCCGGATGAGTACGGCTGTGAGTGGGACGGCGGTGGTCGGCGGCTGCGCTGGTGGTTCCGCGCGGGGGAGGATCTGCCCCGGATCGAGCGACAGGACGCCGGCGGTGACTGGCAGCCCCTGACCCTCCGGCTGGAGCCCGCCGTCTCACCCGACGGTTCGCTGCAAGACGAACGCACCCAAGCGGCGACGGCAGCCGAACCAGCGGGGGTGCCCCGGTGAACACCCTGCTCGGCGTTGAAGCGGATTCGGGCCTGCTCTGGCTGGCCCTGCTGCCTGCGGCCTGGGTGCTCACCCTCGCCTTCCTTGCCCTGCGCCACGGCCCGCTGCTGCGCGCGGCCTGGCGCGAGCCCTATTTCCTCGACGTGCCCGTGCTCATCGAGAGTGACGACTGGGGGCCGGGTCCGGCCTGGCAGGCGAGCCGATTGGATGAACTGGCGGCCTTGCTGTCGCAGCAGCAGGACAGCGTGGGCCGGGCGGCGGTAGTGACCGCCGACA
>DNIF01000104.1 GCA_003485715.1 Gammaproteobacteria bacterium | reverse complement strand
CCGAGGACCGGCTGCCGGCAGGCATCGAGGAACAGGGTCACGTCGCTCACCACCGGGACCCCTGCGCTGATGGCCGCCTGCAAGGCGGGTCGCGACCGCGGGATCCCTGGACTCAGCACGATGCATTGCGCCTCACCGAGCCGTATCGCGTCCAGCCCACCGAGCAGGAACTGCGCCTGTGGGGCGATGCTCTGTGCCAGCCCGAGGGTTGGTGGCGCGGCAGACTCGTCCATGGCGATGAGCGCCTGCGCACGGGGAGCAAGGTGGCGGAGTACCGAGAGCCCGGTCGCGCCAAGGCCGACCACGACCACAGGTCGGGTGTCGTCCATGCCGTGGGAGGTGCTGGTCTGCATCAGCGGATCTTCAGCGTCGCCAGGCCGATCAGCACCGTGACCACGGTGATGATCCAGAAGCGCACGATGACACGTGGCTCCGGCCAGCCCATCAGTTCGAAGTGATGGTGAATGGGCGCCATGCGAAAGACCCGCCGCCCGGTCAGCTTGAACGAGGCCACCTGCACGATGACCGAGAGCGCCTCCATGACGAACACCGCACCCATGATGACGAGCACCAGTTCCTGACGGACGGCCACGGCGACGATGCCAAGGCCAGCGCCGATGGCGAGGGCACCCACATCACCCATGAAGACCTGGGCCGGGTAGGTGTTGAACCACAGGAAACCCAGGCCCGCACCCACCATCGCGCCACAGAAGACACAGAGTTCGCTGGTGCCCGGCAGGAAGGGGAGGTCGAGGTAATCGGCGAAGCGTGCGTGCCCGGCCACGTAGGCGAACACCACCAGACCCGCTGCCACCAGCACACTCGGCAGGATGGCCAAGCCGTCCAGCCCATCGGTGAGATTGACCGCATTGCTTGAGCCCACGATCACGAGCAGGGTGAAAGGCACCCAGAGCAGGCCGAGATCGAAGGCCACGTCCTTCAGGAAGGGCACCAGAAGGTGCGTCTCGGCTGGCAATGTCGCGGTACCGAACAAAAGCCCGGCGACACTCACGCCAAGCAGGCCTTGCCAGAAAAGTTTCTCCCCTGCGGACATTCCCGCGGAGTTCTTCTTGACCAGCTTGCGGTAGTCATCGACGAACCCGACCGCACCGAAGCCCAGGGTCCCGAGCAAGGCGATCCAGACGTAGCGGTTGTCGAGCTCGGACCACAGGATCGTACTTATGGCGATCGAGGCCAGGATGAGGCAGCCGCCCATGGTGGGTGTGCCTTTCTTGCCCTGATGACTGGCGGGGCCACTGGCGCGGATCTGCTGACCGATCTGGTGCAGGGTCAGACGCTCGATGACGCGTGGGCCGAGCAGCAACGAGATGGCCAGCGCCGTGAGCACCCCGAGGATCGTGCGCAGGGTGACGTACTGGAAGACACCGAAACCGGAATCGAACTGCTGCAGCCACTCGGTGAGCCAAAGCGCCATGGTTTTCAGGTTCCTCCGGTCATGCGCTTGACCAGCCGTTCGAGACCGGCCGAGCGGGAACCCTTGATGAGAAGCAGGGTGTCGGGTTTCAACGAGTGCTCGATGTGCTCGTACAACTCCTCCAGGCTGCCGTGCGGACTCGCTCCCGGCCCGAAGGCACGGCAGGCGTGTGCGGCCAGTGGACCGACTCCCAGGAGTCGTTCGACCCCCAACGTGCGCAAGGTCTCGCCGGCGTGCGCATGCAACGGTGCCGCTTCCTTGCCGAGTTCGGCCATGTCGCCAAGCACCACCCATACCTTGCGGGAGCCCGTGCAGGCAGTGCGGACAGCGATCTCGAGCGAGGCCGGGTTGGCGTTGTAGCTATCGTCGATGAGAACACCACCGTCGCTGCGCAGACGCCGCTCGAGCCGGCCTCGGACCGGCTGGACGCGCGCCAGGCCCCTGGCGCAGGTGGCCGCGTCGAGGCCAAGCGCGTGGGCCGCCGCTGCCGCCGCCAGGGCGTTCATCACGTTGTGGCGACCCAGCAGGGAGAGTTCGACCGGGGCGCTGCTGTCAGGGAGCACGAGCTGAAAGCGCGAGCCCGTATCCAGCAGGCACACGTCGCGGGCATGGACAGCGAACTGATCCGTCAGGCCGAAGGTGAGGGTGCGGCGGGTGCCGATGAGGTCGCGCCAGAATCCGGCCCAGGCATCTTCGCCGTTGATCACGGCCACACCTCTAGCACCGAGCGCAGTGAAGATCTCGCCCTTGGTACGTGCCACCCCTTCGATACTGCCGAAGCCTTCGAGGTGAGCGGGCGCGCAGCAGGTGACCACGGCCACATCCGCTCTGACCATGGCCGCGAGTGGTGCTATCTCGCCAAGCCCGCCCGCCCCCATCTCGATGACGGCATGCAGATGCGTGGGTGACAGGCGGCAGAGCGTGAGAGGCACGCCGATGTGGTTGTTCAGATTGCCTTCGGTGGCCAGGGTACTGCCGCGTTCGCCAAGACATGCCGCGGTGAGTTCCTTGACGGTCGTCTTGCCGTTGCTGCCGGTGATGCCGATGACCTGGCCTGGGTAGCGAGCCCGGGCCAATCGCGCCAGGTCGTGCAGGGCTGCCAGCGTGTCCGCGACCTGCACTATCGGCAAGTGCGGGGATGCCGCGCGCAGCGAGAGCGCGCCCGCCGCACCGGCCGCTGCGGCGGCTTCGAGGAAGGCATTGCCGTCGAAGCGCGGGCCGGACAAGGCCACGAAGAGGTTGCCCGGCGCAATACGCCGGGTGTCGGTACTGACCCCCGCGAAGGTCGCATCGACACCGTGCAGCCGGCCGCCGCAGGCCTGCGCCACGTCGTGCAGGTGGCCGCTCAGCATGGGCCTCGTGCCTCCATCGCCAGGCGTGCACAGGTCTGGTCACTGAAGGGCAGACGACGCCCGCCGATCTCCTGATAGTCCTCGTGTCCCTTGCCGGCGATGAGCACCAGATCGCCGGCTGCCGCTGCGTTAACGGCAAGGGCGATGGCCTGTGCGCGATCCGGCTCGATCAGCACTGCGTCCCGGGCAGAGATACCGGCGAGGATCGCGTCGATGATCTGCTCGGGTGCCTCGCCGCGTGGGTTGTCGCTGGTGACGATGACCTGATCGGCCAGCCGCTCGGCGATGGCACCCATCAGCGGACGTTTTCCGGCGTCGCGCTCGCCACCACAACCGAAGACACACACCAGGCGCCCGGAGCAGAGCGGACGCAGGGCCAGCAACGCCTTCTCCAGCGCATCCGGAGAATGGGCATAGTCGACGATCACCAGCGGCATCGCGCCAGATTCGGTGCCTTCCGCGTGCTTACTCGAGGCGAGGCGTTCGAGGCGACCGCGCACGGAGGGCACGCGCGCGAGCGCCGCTGCGGCGTCCGCAGCGCCATGACCGAGCAGAAGCAGGCAACCGAGGGCGGCGAGCAGATTCTCGGCATTGAAGCGTCCGACCAGCGGGCTCACGATCTCCCAGCCTTCCTGCTGCCACAGGCCGCGCATGCGGATGCCATCCCGATCCATCTGCAGGTATGTCGGTCGCAGTGTGGCGCTGGCCACGGCATCGAGTGCCCAGCCGATGCTTGGCATGCGCGAGGACACCCGTTCGCGGATCTTCTGGGCGAGGGGATCGGCGGCGTTGTAGCAGCACGCAGCGACCTCGGGCAGATCGAAGAGGCCCAGCTTGGCCTCGGCGTAGGCTGCAAGGGAGCCGTGATAATCCAGATGATCGCGGGTCAGGTTGGTGAAGGCCGCCACGGCAAAGCGCACGCCCTGCACCCGATGCTGATCGAGCGCGTGCGAGCTGACTTCCGTAACCACATGCCTGGCACCGGCAGCGCGTAGCGCAGCGAGCCAGCCCTGTACGGCAACGGCGCTTACGGTGGTGAGCGTGGAGGGCTCGAGAGCACCGAGCAGGCCATTGCCCAGAGTGCCGAGCAGCCCCACACGGTGTGTTTGCGTCAGTCCAGCGAGGGCCGTCGCCACCAGATGGGTCACGGTGCTCTTGCCGTTGGTGCCGGTCACGCCCACGATCTCGAGCGCATGCGAGGGATGATCGCAGTAGCGCGAGGCGATCGATGAGGCATGACAGCGCAGCTGCGCGCAGTGCAGGACGCCAGGCAGGCTCGCTGCAGATGCCTCACTGTCGGTGAGCACGGCGCCGGCGCCAGCGGCAAGGGCTGCCGTGCTGTGTTGAACGGTGTGATCGCCCGCGATGCCTGGCAGGGCGAGAAAGAGATCACCGGGCATGACCTGACGGGAGTCTTCGGTCATGCCGGTCACGCGGAGATCTCCCGCCAGAACCCCCGCCACCCGAAGTCCGGCGAGCAGCTCGGCCAGCGGGACCGCCCGGGTCGGGTCGTGCAGGAGGGGCGTCATTGCGCCACGCTCCAGCCGGCCTCGGCGGCGAGCTCAGGGGACAGCCCGGCCAGCTTCGGTGGTGCCAGCCCCTCGAGCCGGTCCGGTGGGACGTCGAGCAGCCGCAGCGCCTCGGTCATCAAGCGTGAGAACACGGGTGCGGCAACACGCCCGCCGTAGTACTCGCCGCCCTGGGGTTCGTCGACTACCACCACGGCTACCAACCGCGGGGAGCTCATGGGCGCCATGCCGGCGAAGAGTGAAAGGTAGCGACCCTTGGCGTAGCCGCCACCGGGCTCGGTCTTGTGCACGGTGCCGGTCTTGCCACCGGTGCGATAGCCCGGCACGCGTGCGAGCTGGGCCGTTCCGCGCAGTACGACCGCCTCCAGCATGTCACGCATGGCTGCCGCGGTCCGGGGCGAGAAGGCTCGCGGGCCGGAAACCAGCTCGTGCCGGCGCTCGAAGGTTGCCGGCACCCAGGTGCCGTCACGTGCAAAGGCCGTATAGGCCTGTGCGAGTTGCAAGCCGGTAACCGAGATGCCGTAACCGAAGGAGATGGTGGCCTGCTGGAACTCCCGCCAACCGGTGGGGCTGGCGAGGAAGCCGGAACGCTCGCCCGGGAAGCCGGACTGCGTTGGTTCACCGAAACCCAGGTCGTGCAGGTACTGCCACAGGCGTTGCGGCTCGAGCGCAAGCGCGATGCGTGCGGTGCCTATGTTGCTGGACTTCACGATCACGCCCGTGACATCCAGCTTCCCGTAGTTGTGGATGTCCTTGACGTTGTAACGCCCGATACGAAACACCCCGGGGTTTGTGTCGAAGACCGTCTCTGGCTCAAACAATCCGTCATCGAGGGCTGCGGCCACCGTAAAGGGCTTGAGCGTGGAGCCCGGTTCAAAGACATCCAGCAAGGCACGGTTGACGTTGCGCGTACCGAGCAGGCTGCTGCGATTGTTGGGGTTGAAGGAGGGCTGAGTGACCATCGCCAGCACCTCACCTGACTGGGCATCCATCAGGACCACCATGCCACCGCGGGCACGATGCGCGAGCACCGCGCTCTTCAGCTCTCGATAGGCGACGTACTGAAGACGGCGATCAATGGAAAGCGCGATGTCTTGTCCCGGACGCGGTACAGCGAGGCTGCCGATGGAGTCGATCACGCGGCCGTCGCGCGTCTTGATTACCCGCATGCGACCGTTTTCGCCACGCAGGCGTGGGTCGAGCGCAAGCTCGAGCCCCTCCTGGCCAACGTCATCGATGTCTGTGATACCGAGGACCTGAGCCGTGACCTCGCCGGTCGGGTAGTAGCGACGCACCTCAGGCTTGATGTCTACGCCCGGGATTCCCAGAGCCAGCACCGCCTCGGCCGTCTGGGGTTCGAGTCTTCGCTTGAGCCAGACGAATTCGCGCTTGCGCCTGGGTTCGAGCAGGGCCCCGAGCTGTTCGGGGCTCAGACCCAGCAGGGCGCAGAGCTCCGGCCAGCGCGCCCGGGCACCGAGCAGTGCGGCCGGATGCGCGTGGATCGAGTAGACCTCCGTACTGACGGCGAGTGGTTCACCATGTCGATCGGTGATGAGGCCGCGGCGCGCCGGAATGGTCTCGATGCGTACGTGACGGGCGTTGGCATGTTCCTGCAGGAAGGTCTGCTGGGTGAGCTGCAGGTCGATGGCCCCCCAGGCAAGGACCAGCATGGAGATACCGACCAGCGTGAGTAGTGCACGGTGGCGCCCGGGAAGCAGGATGCCGCGGCTGCGCCACTTCATCGCCGCACCAGCACAACGTCGGCTGCCTCGGGCTGGTGCATTCCGATCTGTTGGCGGGCGATTTCCTCGACGCGGCCGTTGGCACCCCAGGTAGCCTGCTCGAGCTGCAACCTCGCCCATTCCTCCTCGAGCTTTGCGCGCGTGCGCTGCTCTGCCTGCAAGGCCACAAACTGCAAGCGTGCTTCATGACGGACGAGCACGAGTGCTGCCCCCGTGCCAAGCAGGGCCACGGCTAGTGCACTCGCCGGCAGGATGCGCCAGCCGCTCATTGCCGTACCCCGATGCGCAGGTGGGCACTGCGCGCACGTGGGTTCAGCGTGGTCTCATCCTCGCTGGCAGCGAGTGCACGACCCAACGGGCGCAGATCGGGCTCCGGTCGGGCCCAGTGCGGACGATCGTCGTGGAGGTCGCCCCGAAGAAAGCGTTTGACGATACGGTCCTCCAGGGAGTGGAAAGTCAGCACGGCCAATCGCCCTTCGGGCACGAGGACCCGGGCGGCTGCTCGCAATCCAGTCTCCAGCTCCACGAGCTCCCGATTGATGTGCAGTCGGATGGCCTGGAAGCTCCGGGTAGCCGGATGATGTCCACGTGGCCAGCGCGGGTGTGCCTCTTTGACGATGGCCGCCAGGCGGGCTGTGGTGTCGATGGGCGCGCGGGCGCGCTCGCTGCAGATGGCCCGGGCAATGCGCCGTGAATGACGCTCTTCGCCAAGCTGGAACAGGACATCCGCCAGCTCCGACTCGCTGACCTCCGCGAGCCATTCGCTGGCGGGAATACCGCTGGTCGGGTCCATGCGCATGTCGAGTGGTCCGTCACGCAGGAAGCTGAAGCCGCGTTCGGCCGTGTCCAGTTGGGGCGAGGAGACGCCGAGGTCCAGCAGGCAGCCGTCGAGCACACGGCCAGGGCCGAAGGCCGCCGCGACGGCCTCGTCCAGGCGCGAGAAGGGGGTGCGAAACACGAGCAGGCGCGGATCGGCGGCTGCCAGCGAGTGGGCGTCCGCGATGGCCTCTGGATCGCGATCGAGGGCGAGCAGACGACCCTCGGGCCCGAGGCGCGCGAGCAGCGCGCGACCGTGTCCGCCGCGGCCCCAGGTGCCGTCGCAGTAACGACCGTCCGGGCGCGGTGCGAGGGCCTCGATGCAGGCCTCGAGCATGACCGGGACATGTGCCCGTGGCGGCGTGGTCTGCGCTTGCATGAGCTGACCCCAGTCACAGGGCGAGTCGCCGCAGCGCCTCGCTGGGTTCGAGGGCATTCTGATCCACTTCCTCGAGCCACTCGTCGCGTTGGCGGTTCCAGGCATCCTCGTCCCACAGTTCGAACTTGTTGCCCTGACCAACGACTGCCACATGCCGAGCAAGCCCGGCGAACTCGCGGTGCTTCTGCGGCAACAGGACGCGGCCCTGGGCATCGACCTCGAGGTCGACGGCGTAGCCGCGCAACATCTGCTTGGTTCGCCGCGTCTGCCGGTTCTCGAACTCCGGCAACTCGGCGAGCTTCACCTCGATGAGCTCCCATTCCGGGAGCGGGTAAAGCCACAGGCAGCGGTCGAGGGGATTGATGGTTAGAACGAGGTCCTGTTGGCCGGATTCGGCCAGCCGATCACGATAACGCGAGGGTATGGCCAAGCGCCCCTTGGCATCGAGACTGACTGTGCTCAATCCACGGAACACGCTTCCCACCCCGGAGGGGGCGTTGATGCCCCACTTTTCCCCAC